>JAURQT010000162.1 GCA_030835985.1 Alphaproteobacteria bacterium | reverse complement strand
GACCTATCGCGGCAAGCTGATGAACAAGCTGGCAGAATTGCTGGAAAGAGATGCCGAAAGACTGGGCAAGCTGGAAGTACAGGATAATGGCAAGCTGCTTGCAGAGATGGGCAGCCAGACCCGCTATATCGGGGAATGGTATCGCTATTTTGGCGGTCTGGCCGATAAAATCGAAGGCACAGTTATTCCAACAGACAAGCCCAATATGTTTAATTTCACCCGCCTTGAGCCCTATGGTGTGGTGGGGATGATTACCCCCTGGAATTCGCCTTTGTTATTGGTGGCGTACAAGCTGGCACCGGCACTGGCCGCTGGCAATACAGCGGTGATTAAACCATCTGAATTTACCTCTGCCTCTACAGTGGAGATGATGACCCTTATCAAGGAAGCAGGCTTCCCTGACGGGGTGGTAAATGTGGTGACCGGCTATGGTGCAGAAGTGGGCGCCCCTCTGGTTGATCATCCCGATGTGATGAAAGTTGCCTTTACCGGCTCGGATGCTTCGGGGCAGAAGATCTATGAAAATGGCGCAAAAAAGCTGATCCCTGTCACGCTGGAGCTGGGCGGCAAATCGCCCAATATCGTTTTTGAGGATGCCGATAGGGAAGCTGCCGTGATGGGCGCGATTTCAGGCATTTTTGCCGCTACTGGCCAGACCTGTATCGCTGGCTCACGCCTGTTGGTGCAACGCTCTATCCATGATGAATTTGTTGCCCGCCTTATCGAAGTGGCCAAGACAGCCAAAATTGGCGATCCGATGTCTCTGGATACGCATGTAGGGCCGGTAACCACCCCGCCCCAATTCCAAAAGGTGATGGATTATCTGGAAATTGCCAAAAATGAAGGCGCAAATTGTGTGCTGGGCGGCAATGCCTATACAGGCGAAGGCGCAAGGGGCAAGCAATTTGTCGAGCCGACTATCTTTACCGGCGTAAACAACCAGATGCGGATTGCCCAGGAAGAAGTATTTGGCCCTGTTTTATCTGTCATTCCGTTTGAGGATGAAGAAGAGGCAGTGCAAATCGGCAATGATATCAATTTTGGTCTGGCTGCCGGGGTATGGACATCGGATATGGGCCGGGCTATCCGTATGTCCGAGCGGTTGCGTGCCGGTACGGTCTGGGTAAATACCTATCGCGTGGTCAGCTATATGACCCCGTTTGGCGGATATAAGCGTTCCGGTCTGGGGCGCGAAAATGGCCAACAGGCGATTATGGCCTATCTGCAGCAAAAATCTGTCTGGATTGCTACCGAAACCAGCGCAGCCAATCCGTTTATTATGAAATAGGGGATTATCCAGATGGGGCTAACCAGCACGCATTGGGGAACCTACCAGCCAAAAGTGGAACAGGGGCGCATTACAGATATGCAGCCTTTTTCCGAAGATCCCGATCCATCGGATATCGGCAGGGGGTTTATCGATGTTCTGGATGCCCCGTCACGGATAACCGCCCCGATGGTGCGCAAGGGCTGGCTGGAGCGAAAGGGTCTTGTCCCATCTGGCCAGCGCGGGGCTGACAGCTTTGTAGAGGTTGATTGGCAGACCGCCCTTGATCTGGTCGCAGGCGAGCTGGACAGGGTTCGCACAGATTACGGTAATCAGGCCATTTATGCAGGATGTTATGGCTGGGCAAGTGCGGGGCGCTTTCACCATGCCCAGAGCCAGATCCATCGTTTTTTAAACTGCATTGGCGGCTATACCAAATCGGTCAACACCTATAGCTTTGCTGCGGCTGAGGTTATTGTCCCGCATATTCTGGGCGATTTCAGAGGCTTTATCTATAATCAGACCAGCTGGGAATCCATTATCCAGGATGGCAGTCTGTTTGTCGGTTTTGGCGGCATCCCGCTTAAAAATGGACAAATTAACCAGGGCGGAACCGGCAAACATATTCAAAAGCAACGTTTGCTGGAAGCCCATCAGGCAGGGATAAAATTTGTCAATATCTCGCCCTTGCAAGAGGATATTCTGGATGTGGTAGAGGCGAGCTGGCTGGCCATCCGCCCCAATACCGATACCGCCCTTATTCTGGGGCTGTGTTATCATTTGCTGGATGAAGGCTTGCATAACACCGATTTTCTGGCCAGCCATTGTACCGGCTTTGATAAATTTGCTGCCTATCTGACAGGCGCAACAGATGGCATCGCCAAAACCCCGCAATGGGCAGCCGATATTTGCGGCATTGAGGCTGAAAAGATTGTCAGCCTTGCCCGCCAGATGGCCAGCCAGCCCACCATGATTTCCTTAAGCTGGTCTCTTACCCGCCAGGCCTATGGCGAGCAGCCTATCTGGGCAGGGATTGTGCTGGCCGCCATGCTGGGGCAAATCGGCTTGCCGGGCAGCGGTATCGGGCTCGGATATTCTGCGGTAAACCGGGTGGGACATAATCTGGAACAATTACCCTTTGCCGCCATGCCACAAGGTATTAACACGGTAAGCGATTTTATTCCTGTGGCACGTATCGCGGATATGCTGCTGCATCCGGGGGCGGCATTTCATTATAATGGCCAGCAATATCATTATCCCGATATTCAGCTGGTCTATTGGGCAGGCGGCAATCCCTTTCACCATCATCAGGATTTAAACCGTCTGGTCAGTGCCTGGCAAAAACCGCAAACCATTATTGTGCATGAATGGTGCTGGAATGCGCTGGCCAAACATGGCGATATTATTTTGCCTGTCACCACTCCGCTCGAGCGACAGGATTTAGGCTTTGCTCCGCTGGATAATTATATGATTTCGATGGAAGCAGCGATACCGCCTGTGGGGCTGGCACGCGATGATTATACCATTTTTTCTGATCTTGCCCGGCAAATGGATGTGACGGAAAAATTCACCGAAGGGCGTGATGCAGAAGAATGGCAAGAATGGCTCTATGATGTCAGCCGGCAAAGACTGGCCAAATCAGGTTTTGAGCTGCCGTCCTATCACGCCTTTCGCGAGGCTGGCTGGCATAAATTGCCTGCCCGTCAAACACCGGAAATTCTATTTGAGGCCTTTCGCCGGAACCCCGAGGCCAACCGGTTGAAAACGCCCTCTGGCAAAATAGAAATTTTTTCTGAAACCGTGGCCAGTTTTGGCTATGCAGATTGTCCGGGTCATCCGATTTGGCAAGCCCCGCCGGAATGGCTGGGCAAACAGGACGCAGACTATCCCTTGCACCTTATTTCTAACCAGCCGCGCACAAAATTGCATAGCCAGCTTGATCAGGGACACATATCGGCGGCGGCAAAAATTAGCGGGCGGGAAGCGGTGACCATCCATAGCGAAGATGCGGCCAGCCGGCAGATAAAAGATGGCGATATTGTGCGTATCTTTAATGCGCGGGGCAGTATTCTGGCCGGTGTCCGGATAAGCGATGCTATCCGCAAAGGGGTGGTGCTGGTTCCAACAGGAGCGTGGTTTGATCCAGCCTCTGGCCAGCCGGGATTATGTAAACATGGCAATCCAAATGTGCTGGCTCCGGACAGGCCAACCTCGCAATTGGCACAGGGGCCTGCTGCCCATTCCTGTCTGGTGGATATTCAGGCAGCATCCGCAGCAGACCTTGCAGAAGAGGTATGCGCGCATCAACCGCCTGAAATTATCAGGGGCTAGACGGGTCTAGAAACCTGCCTCGATTTTGCGCACAACCGCTGCCAGCGTCTCGTTATAGGGGGCGGCAAGGCCAAGCTCGGCACTGACCACAGGTACCATCCCGTTAATCGCATCAATTTCCGATTTACGTCTGGCCAGATGGTCAAGGCGCATGGACGGGCTGGCATCCGGCATATTCTGGGCAAATTTCATGGCGTAATCATCCGGGTCATCAAAGGAAAAATTAATGCCCTTTGCCTTGCCAGCCTGATAGGCTTCCCGCATACAGCCCAGCGCGATAGCCAGCCTGTCCGGATTTTCCAGAATCCCTCTTATCGGACAGTCAAACACTGTGCAAGGGGCGCTCAAAAACACATTACAGATATATTTTTCCCAGATCAGCTGATGAATATCTGCAAAGGCATTTGCGTTAAAGCCGGCATCCTGCCAGACTTTTTCAACCGCCTTTAGCCGGTCGGTCATACCGCCTTCCATTTCGCCCAGCCGGATCTGGCGCATCGAATTATGATGGGCATGGCCAGCTGCTTTCATGGACGCCCCAAAACCTTCTGCCACGCCCAGCAAGACATTATCGGTAGAGATAAACTGGGCAATACGCTCGCCAGCGCCCAGGCCATTCTGGATAGTCAGGATAAGGCTGTCCGGCCCCATAGTCTTTGAAATCGCCTGTGCGGCTGCGCCCACCCCGTCTGCCTTGGTGGCGATAATATATAAATCGCACTTTCCGGCATCGGCTATATTGGTGGTGGCATTCAGGTTTTTAACGGTGCGATCCCCGCTGGCCCCTTCAACACGCAGCCCTTTTGTCCTCATGGCCTCTATATGTTCAGCCCATGTATCTACAGCCCATACTTCATTACCGGCATCCCCTAGCAATGCGGCATAAACCGAGCCCATCGCACCTGTACCTGAAATGGCGATCTTCATATCCAAAAAACCTTTCCCTAAAACGATATAAACAAGATGCAGCCCCCCCATTTTAGATAAAAACTACGGTGCAACTGCTTTTTTATGCCTTGCGCACTTTATCGCGTCTTTGTGCTTCTGAGAAGGGCAAATTGTCTGTATAAAATAATGATAGTTTTCAAGGCGGTTATTCCTTTCTTGACAAAACCTGCCGAGATTTGGTTTTTAACCATACCACTATTTTATCAAGGGTTGAGCAAGGGCGATGGCTGAAAAATTTGATTATATAATCGTAGGGGCAGGCTCTGCCGGGTGTGTTCTTGCCAATCGCCTTTCCGAAGATGGAAAATATTCTGTTTGTCTGCTCGAGGCAGGGCCACCAGACTGGCATCCCTTTATCCATATTCCTGCCGGATTTATCTATACCCTGACCGATAAACGGGTGAACTGGCTGTATCAGTCCGAACCAAGCTGGGGCACAAACGGGCGGTCTATTGCTGTACCGCGCGGCAAGACACTGGGCGGTTCCAGCTCTATCAACGGGCTGGTATTTAATCGCGGCCAGCCGATGGATTTTGATGTCTGGGCACAAAAAGGCAATCTGGGCTGGGGCTATGCTGATGTGTTGCCCTATTTCCGTGCCTATGAAAACCGGATGGGTCAGGGCGATGATGTCTATCGTGGCCAGTCGGGCGAGCAGATTGTCACCGACCTGGAATGGCGGCATCCTTTATGCGATGCGTTTGTCGAGGCAGCGGTGGATATGGGAATGCCGCGCAACCCTGATTATAATGGCCGCAGCCAGGAAGGGGTGTCTTATGTTCAGCGCACTACTCTGGGGCGTCGGCGCGTGAGTGCGGCACGGGCATTTTTAAATCCGGCAAAATCACGCCCGAATTTAAAGATTATCACCAGTGCCCATACCACTAAAATCCTGTTTGAAGGCAAGCGGGCTATCGGGGTGCGCTATGCCAGGGGTGGGCGCGGTGGCAAGCTGATAGATGTAATGGCCGGGCGCGAGGTTATTCTGGCTTCCGGGGTGATTAATTCGCCCCATCTGTTACAGGTTTCCGGGGTGGGCGATGCGCAAAAGCTGAAATCCATGGGGATAGATGTGGTGCATCACCTGCCAGGGGTGGGCGAAAATCTGCGCGATCATTTTGCCCCGCGCTTTACTGCCAAGGTGAAAAATATCGGCACGATTAACGAGATGTCCCGCGGGCCTAAATTATGGAAAGAAATCGCAAAATATTTCCTTGGCAAGCCATCGATTGTCGGGCTGGGCCCCACTTTGGTCTATTGCTTCTGGCATTCGGATGAGCGGATACGCAATCATGACCTGCAGCTGACCTTTGCGCCTGCCAGCTATAAAGAAGGGGTGCAGTCCCAGCTGGATGACGAGCCGGGCTTTACTGTTGCTGCCTGGCAGCAGCGCCCGGAATCGCTGGGCTATGTGCGCGCCCGTTCAGCCGATCCGTTTGATGCGCCGATAATTCAGCCAAATTATCTGGATAATGAGGAAGATAGAAGGGTGGTGCTGGCCGGTATGAAATTGTCGCGCAAGCTGATGCATTCCGAACGGCTTGCCCCTTATATGGAACATGAGGTGTATCCAGGCCAGCATATTCAAAATGATGATGAGCTGTTGCAGATAGCCCGTGAACGCGGCACCACCACCTATCACCAGATGGGGTCTTGCCGGATGGGGCCGGAAAGCGATCCAACCGCTGTGGTGGATACCGATCTGAAGGTCTATGGGCTGCAAGGGCTGCGGGTGGTAGATGCCTCTATCATGCCGACGATGCTGTCTTCCAATTTGAATGCCGGAGCCTTGATGATCGGCGAAAAAGGGGCAGCGCATATTCTGGGTAAAAAACTGCCTGCCGCCGAAGGGGTCAGCGCGGATTGATTTTATCAGACCAAAACTGTCTGAAATATCGCTTATGCCGGAAGCCTGAAAGCGGTTTTTAAAACAGCATTGGGTATTTGACTTTCCGCGCATCTGCTTTAAGGCTATCAAAAAGAGCAGATCAGATAACCACTAAAGAGGTATGCTATGAGCGTTCAGGCGATTTATCCATCCTTAAAGGATCGCAATGTTTTAATAACCGGCGGGGCGGCCGGTATCGGGGCCAGCCTGACATCCGCTTTTATCGCGCAAGGGGCGCGGGTTGGCTTTCTGGATTATGACAAGGAAGCGGCAACCGCCCTATTGGCTGAAATAGACAGCCCCGATTTGCATTTTGAGCATTGCGATCTTCGAGATATAGCGGCGTTGAGATCATCGATAAAAAAAATTAGCGCTGCGCTGGGCCCGATTACCGTTTTAGTTAATAATGCGGCACGCGATGACCGTCATTCTATCGAGAGTGTGACCCCGGAATATTGGGATGAACGTATTGCCACCAATATCAAACACCAGTTTTTTGCTGCACAGGCGGTCATGGATGAAATGGCACAGGCAGGGGGCGGCGCGATTGTGAATATGGGCTCTACCAGCTGGATTATCGGCCAGGGGGGTATGCCTTGCTATACGACCGCGAAATCTGCTGTCCAGGGGCTGACCAGGGGGCTGGCGCGCGATCTGGGGGCAAAAAATATCCGGGTAAATTCGGTCATTCCGGGCTGGATTATGACCCAGCGCCAGATCGATATGTGGCTGACAGAAGAAAGCGAAAAAGAGCTGATGCAACGCCAATGTATCAAGCGCAAGCTGGTACCGGACGATATTGCCCGTTTTGTTCTGTTTATGGCCTCTGATGAAGCAGGTGCCTGTTCCAATCAAAGCTATATTGTCGATGGTGGATGGGTGTAATGAGCGTTAAACTTGCCCTGTTGGGGGCTGGCCGAATTGGCCAGGCACATAGCCGCGCGATTGCCCAGACACCGGGCGCCGAGCTGGTCGCGGTTTCAGATGTCAATATAGAAGCAGCCTCTGTTATTGCAGGCCAGCATTCTTGTCCGACCGCCGGGCTGGATGCGATTGCACAAGACCCGAACATAGAGGGCGTTTTGATCTGTACTCCGACAGATTTACACGCTGACCAGATTGAAATGTTTGTGCGCGCCGGCAAGGCTGTATTTTGCGAAAAACCCATCGATTTGGATAGCGCACGTGTCAAGGCTTGTCTGGAAGTTGTAAACGCCCATCAGGGTTTTTTGATGATCGGGTTTAATCGCCGCTTTGATCCCCATTTTAATGCCCTTTATCAGGCCATTCAGGCCGGTCAGATAGGCACGCCTGAAATGGTGGTTATCACCTCGCGCGATCCGGCCCCGCCACCGGCTGCCTATATCCGGAAATCAGGGGGTATTTTTCGCGATATGACTATCCATGATTTTGATATGGCAGTTCATCTGCTGGGCGAGATGCCGGTATCGGTTCAGGCTGTCGGTTCGGTGCTGACAGACGGGGACATTGGCACATTAGGGGATTTTGATACCGCTTCGGTTATTTTGAAAATGGCCTCTGGTAAACAGGCGGTGATTACCAATTCACGCCGGGCCAGCTATGGCTATGATCAGCGTGTTGAGGTGCATGGTAGCGCGGCGATGATCGTTGCCGAAAACCAGCGTCCCGTCTCGATTGAAATCGCAAATAATACAGGTTTTCACAAACCGCCTTTGCATGATTTTTTTATGACCCGATATATACAAGCCTATGCAGATGAGATTGCCCATTTTGTCCAGGCTGTTACAGAAGGCAGTCCGCCCAGCCCTTCTGGCCAGGATGGTCTGAACGCGCTTTATATCGCAGATGCTGCCCAGCTATCTGCACAAACAGGGACAATTGTTGCCCTCTCGCCAGCCCGGGATTAGTTCTGGCCGGCCTTATTCTGGCAGAGCCCCGACAATTTGCTGGTCATAATCAATGATAGAGCCGGTGATGACACCAGAAGCAGGCGAGAGCAGATAGCTGATGAGCGGGGCAAGCTGTTTTG
>JAURQT010000161.1 GCA_030835985.1 Alphaproteobacteria bacterium | reverse complement strand
CTATGGTCTGTCGCTGGCACGCTATTTAAATAATTGCAGCTTTGCCCAGATCCATCAGGCCTATTATCAGCATCCGCGCAAACTGGCCTGGCGTCAGGATTTTATCGAATTCCAGAAAATTTGCGGTCAGCGACCCTCTCCGGCCAGCTATTATTTCAGCGTTGATAGCTATCGCGGCCATCTGCCCCATCATGACGGGCACACAGATACTGTCCACGCAGAGCCGGGTTCTTTTGTCGCTGATTTTTGCGCGGTCTATGAGAATATCTGTCCGGCGTCGCGGGAATTTACACTTGCCGAACAGCCGCCGGCAAAAACCATTGTGAAAACCCGCATTGGCGCACGAAAGAAATTGGTAAGCCAGGCACATTTTTCCACAGAACTGCATTTGCAATGGCAACATTATCAGGCAGGTAAATTAGCGGTCTTTGCAGATGATATAACCATCGGCCTCAGATTTGACTGGCGGTATAACAGAGCAAAATATCATCGCCTGGAACTTCGCGGTGGCCGCTATGACAGCCAGCCGCCTGCCCTGCAATCTGCCTATCATAGCCAGCATATCGGCACCGAATATAGCCAGATTTATCCGCGTAGCGAGGCGGCATGGCCAGAAGAGGGGATTTTGGCACATCTGGACAGGTTGCGCCCGGCGAGCTGGGGCTGGAAGATGGGATATGTTCAGCATCTGCGCCCGCAAGGCAGTTTGTCTGTCTATTCGCTTACCGAATTTCAAAGCTGGCAGATAGATAAAACCCGTCTGCATCTGTCCTTTAGCCGGGAACAGCTGGATTATCCGGCCTCTGCTTTGGCAGGTGATGGCACGGCCAGACATTGGCAAATTAAGGTAAATCATCCTTTTTCCGGCGGTTTGGTAGATGGGTGGATAAAAGAAATATCGCTTGGCTATATCCATTCAGTAACCGGATATCGCCGCGCCTTGCCGTGGCTGCGCTATCCCCATCAGATTGCGCGCACCACTTCCAGCGTGGAGCTGGGCTTTCCGGAAATCGGGTTCTCGCTTCTTCCCTCTATCCGGGTTGAACAAATTTCCAGCCAGTCCCGAAACAGTTTTGATGCGTTTGACGAGACCCGATTTTCTTTCTCTTTCTCTAAATCTTTCTAAAAAAAACTCAACCTTCGTTAAATAAAATTATTACATTTACAACTTATAATATCTTTTTATAGGTGATTATTTGAGTAAAATATCACTCATTAGATGTATGGTGCGAAGAAACATTTCAGAGGAAAATAGCTAACCTCTGACGCCTATGAAAGGGTAGCAGATGAAAATCTTACTCGGATATGAAAATTCTCTATGCCGTGATTTTATCAATGATCACCTGGCGCATCTGGATGCCGATATCAGCCTGATGGTGGCCGGGACATTGCGCGATTGTATGCAGATGGCAGCAGAGACGCCAGATATTTCTGTTATCGCACTGGATACAGAAATGCCGGATATGAACGGGGTGGCTGGCCTTCGCCAGATGATCGCCCAATGTTCAGGGCATATTCCTGTAGCACTCATAGGATCGCTTCGCCGGGGAAATGAAATACACGATTTTCTTACCGCAGGGGCAGCCGGATATCTGACCTATTCATTAAGCGCACAAGCCTTGCTGGCAGGGTTGCGGATGATAAATGTGGGCGAGATATTTGTCCCGATAGATGTGCTGGCACTGGAAGATCAGGTTACGCGAACCGGGCGGCATTGGCTGACAGGCAGAGAGCGTGATGCGTTAAACGGGTTGCTGGCAGGGCATTCCAATAAGGAAATTGCCCGTGCCCACGGGTTGAGCGAGGTGACGATAAAGCATCATTTAAAAAGTCTGCGTGCCAAGCTGGGCGCACGCAACCTTACTCATGCGGTCTGCCGTGCCATAGAGCTGGGGATTGCAGAAGAAACCCTGCCAGCGGCCTCCTAATCCCTGGCCGAATTACGTGACAGGCTGGCCGGGATCGGGGCGTGTTACCTTAAAAAAACAAGCGATAAAAAAAGAGGGCCACGCCCCCTTTTTTATCGGTATAAAACCGCCGCAAAATTATTTGGTGCGGTTTTGCCTGTTTTCAATCAGGTCATCGACAACAGACGGGTCTGCCAGTGTGGAGGTATCCCCCAGCTCGGCAAAATCATCTGCGGCAATTTTGCGTAAAATACGCCGCATAATTTTACCAGACCGTGTCTTTGGCAGGCCAGGGGCCCATTGTAACAGATCCGGGCTGGCGATAGGGCCAATTTCACTGCGCACCCATTGCCGCAATTCTTTATGTAAATCCTGATCGGCTGTCTCGCCCAGATTCAAGGTGACATAGGCATAAATACCCTGACCCTTGATATCATGCGGATAGCCCACAATGGCTGCTTCTGCCACTTTTGGATGGGCGACCAGCGCGGATTCAATTTCGGCTGTACCCATGCGGTGGCCAGATACATTCAGCACATCATCTACCCGGCCAGTGATCCAGTAATAGCCATCTTCATCGCGGCGCGCGCCATCGCCGGAAAAATACCGCCCTTCAAAGGTGGAAAAATAGGTATCGATAAAGCGCTGATGATCGCCATAGACGCTACGCATCTGACCTGGCCAGGAGCGGTTAATACATAAATTCCCCTCACCTGCGCCTTCGATAATATTATTCTCGCCATCGACCAGCACAGGCTCAATGCCAAAGAAGGGCAGTGTGGCAGAACCCGGCTTGGTGGTGGTCGCCCCGGGAAGAGGGGTGATTAATATGCCGCCTGTTTCGGTTTGCCACCAGGTATCGACAATCGGACAGCGCGCTTCGCCCACCACTTCATGATACCACATCCAGGCTTCCGGATTAATCGGCTCGCCCACTGACCCTAACAGGCGCAAAGAGCTTTTATCCCATTTTTTAACCGGCCCGTCGCCTTCGCGCATCAGCGCACGAATAGCGGTTGGGGCAGTATAGAAAATCGAGACTTTATGTTTTTCCACCACTTGCCAGAATCGGCCGGAATCAGGATAGGTTGGCACCCCTTCAAACATCAAGGTGGTTGCCCCGTTGGCCAGCGGGCCATACAGGATATAGCTATGTCCGGTTACCCAGCCAACATCCGCTGTACACCAGTAAATATCGCCATCCTGATAATCAAAGACATAATGATGGGTCATCGAGGCATAGACCATATAGCCGCCGGTGGTATGCAACACCCCTTTTGGCTTGCCGGTTGAGCCGGAGGTATAAAGGATGAACATCGGGTCTTCGGCATTCATTTCTTCTGGTGGGCAGTCCGGCAAGGCCGCTACCAGCGCGTCATGATACCAGATATCGCGCCCTTCTTGCCAGCTAACAGATGCGCCTGTGCGGCGGATAACAAAGCAAGTGGTGCAATCCGGGCAGCTTTGCAGGGCTTTATCTGTGTTGGCTTTTAGCGGGATAGCTCGGCCGCCGCGTACCCCTTCATCGGCGGTAATCACGCAATTTGACTGGCAATCCTGAATACGCCCGGCCAGCGCATCCGGGGAAAATCCGCCAAACACTACAGAATGGATAGCCCCGATACGGGTACAGGCCAGCATCGCCACAGCCGCTTCTGGTACCATCGGCATATAGATAGTGACCCTGTCACCTTTTTTAATGCCTCTGGCCTTTAATGCATTGGCAAAGCGGCAGACTTCCTCATGCAGCTCTTTATAGCTGATATGTTTGGCAACATCCGGCTCATCACCTTCCCAGATGATCGCGGTTTGGTCGCCGCGTGTAGCCAAATGCCTGTCCAGACAATTGGCCGACGCATTCAGCGTGCCATCTGCATACCATTTGATATGTACATCCGGCTTGTCATAGCTGACATCGGAAATCTGGCTATAGGGTTTCATCCAGTTAATGCGCTTGCCATGCTCTGCCCAGAACCTGTCATTATCCTCTAGCGAGCGGGCGTAGTCAGCCTCATATCCTGCTGTATCGATATTGGCTTTGCCGGCCATTTCTTTTGCTGGTGGAAATGTTTTATATTCGCTCATGGTCTAAACCCCTTCCCCAAAAAATTCCTAATCTTGCCATCGCGCCAGCCTGTTTTTTTTAAAAAGCAATAGCAAAGGCTGGCTATGATGATGATGGATGCTTCTTTTTTAGCCTTGTTTGCCGGAAATGAAAAGATGTGCCTTTTGATGACCGATATATCACCTTTATATATAGTACAGGTGTATATCACAGGGGCATATCATGGCGATATTCTGCTTCCAGATTTTCGGCTTCCTCGGCATTATCAATAGATAAAATCTGTTTAATGATATCCAGGCCAAACCCGGCGCGTGCCAGTTTAGCCATTTGTTTTTGATAGGCTTCAGGGCTTAGCTCGCGCTCGCTTCCATAACAGCCAAGCCGTTTTTTACGGATATGAACAAGGGCGGCCAGCCATTCTGCCTGGGCATATCCATTGCGGTGGGTTTTCAGGCTGGCTTGTGCCATATCGCGCCCAATCCCGGCCTGTAGCAATTTTTGGGTAATTCGGCGTTCTGACTGGCCGGCATTTCGCCCGGCCCGGATACGGTTATCGATAAAATTCTGGTCATCTATATAGCCAAATTTCTGGCAGTCTGCGATCACCGCTTCAATGGCATCTTCAATCTCTTCTGGCTCGGCTGTTTCCAGTTTCCGCTTTGCAAATTTTTGTAATGTCTGGCGCAGCCGGGCGGTGGTACTGGCATATCTGCCCAGATAATGCAGAGCCTTATTGGTCAGGCGTTTTTTTATTCTGGCATCTGTTGGCATCGGGCTGGATCATGAAATAAGAAGTGGTTTTTATGTATAGACGAAAATTTAT
>JAURQT010000013.1 GCA_030835985.1 Alphaproteobacteria bacterium | reverse complement strand
TTGATGCCAAAGCCATTGAAAGGCTGGTAAATAATTTGCGCAGCCGCCTGTCTGACAGATGCCAGCTGGTGCTCATTACCGCACAGCCAGCAGAAATCCTGCGCCGCTATCAGGCAACGCGCCGCCGCCATCCTTTATTAATAGCGGCAAAAAATCTGGAAGCGGCTATTGAACAGGACAGGCAATCAGTGGCCGGCCTCAGCCATTTGGCGGATCTGTATATTGACAGCACAGATACCACGCCAACCGAATTTCGCAGCCTGTTATTGGGCCATCTGGGTCTGGCGCACCAGGGCGAGGCAGAGGTGAATATTCTCAGCTTTTCCTATCGGCGCGGTCTGCCCTCGGTTGCGGATTTTATTTTTGATATGCGGTTTCTGGATAACCCCCACTGGCAACAGGAATTGCGCGCCCTTACCGGTCTGGATAGTGAAATTACAGATTTTGTACGCTCGGACGCTGCGTTTCAGCCTTTCATGGAAGGGGTATGCCAGCTTTTTCTGGCCAGCTTGCCGCGTTTGCGGGCAGATGGGCGCGGCCAATTAACCCTTGCTTTTGGCTGTACAGGCGGGCGGCACCGCTCTGTTGCCAGTGCCAAATGGTTTGCCGATTGGGCAGAAAACAACCAGATAAATGCCCATATTCATCACCGTGATCTATAAGTGTTTTGCATAAAGGCCGCCTATTTGCTATGCAAGGGGCAGCAAAAACAAGCAAGGTCAATTCGCCTCGCGCCAATAGGAGTGTTTTATGTCCAATGATTATGTAATTGCCGATATCAGCCTGGCTGATTGGGGGCGCAAGGAAATTGCGATTGCCGAAAATGAAATGCCGGGTCTGATGGCTTTGCGCGAGGAAAATGCAGGTAAATTGCCACTCAAAGGCGCGCGTATTGCCGGCTGTTTGCATATGACCATCCAGACAGCTGTATTGATCGAAACGCTGGCAGATCTGGGCGCGGATATTCGCTGGTCATCCTGTAATATTTATTCTACCCAGGATCAGGCAGCGGCCGCCATCGCCGCCAGCGGTATTCCTGTCTTTGCGGTAAAGGGCGAGACATTGGCAGATTACTGGGAATATGTTGACCGTATTTTTGACTGGTCAGACGGGGCGCCTGCCAATCTTATTCTGGATGATGGCGGGGATGCGACCATGTATATCCTTTTGGGCGCGCGCATGGAAGCAGGCGAGAATGTACTGGAACATCCGGCGACCGAAGAAGAGGAGTTTCTAAAAGCCCAGTTGCACAAGCGTCTTGCGGCCAGCCCGGGCTGGTTTACCCGCCAGAAGGATGCCATTATTGGTGTATCAGAAGAAACCACAACCGGCGTGCTGCGCTTGTATCAAATGGCAGAAAAAGGCCAATTACCTTTCCCGGCTATCAATGTGAATGATTCTGTTACCAAGTCAAAATTTGATAATCTGTATGGCTGCCGGGAATCGCTGGTCGATGGTATTCGCCGCGCGACCGATGTGATGCTGGCTGGCAAGGTTGCGGTGGTTTGCGGTTATGGCGATGTGGGCAAAGGTTCGGCCGCATCGCTTCGCCAGGGCGGAGCGCGGGTGATGGTAACTGAAATTGATCCGATTTGTGCCTTGCAGGCCGCCATGGAAGGCTATGAGGTTGTCACTATGGATGAGGCGGCATCAAAGGCCGATATCTTTGTGACCGCCACAGGCAATAAGGATGTTATCACCCTTGATCATATGCGCGATATGAAAGAGCGTGCCATTGTTTGTAATATTGGCCATTTCGATAATGAAATTCAGGTAGCCGCCCTTAGCAATATGAACTGGACAGAAGTAAAGCCGCAGGTCGATGAGATTGAATTCCCCGATGGCAAGCGGATTATCCTGTTGGCCAAGGGCCGGCTGGTCAATCTGGGATGTGCAACAGGCCACCCCTCTTTTGTGATGTCTGCGTCTTTTACCAATCAGGTGCTGGCACAGATGGAATTATGGATGCGTAGTGCTGATTATGACAATAAAGTCTATACCCTGCCGCGCCATCTGGATGAAAAAGTGGCTGCCCTGCATCTGGAAAAAGTCGGCGCGACCCTGACAAAATTGCGCGATGATCAGGCAGAATATATTGGTGTTGGCCAGCAAGGCCCGTTTAAATCCGAGCAATATCGCTATTAATACCAGCGCCAAGCCGGCGGCAGGGGAGCGCCATTTGTGGCCATGATGACGCCTCAGCTTATGTGCACGCAAAGCAGGATAGAACAGCTTGGTGGCTTGCTGGCAGACAGGCTGGATGCGGGCGATATTTTGTGCCTGCATGGCCCGCTTGGGGCAGGAAAATCCACCCTTGCCCGCGCTATAATCTCTGCCATGTGCCGCGAGGTGGACGATATACCCAGCCCGACCTTTACCCTTGTTCAGCCCTATCTGGCACAACAGGGTTTTGAGGTCTGGCATCTTGATCTCTATCGTTTGGAAGCCGCCAGCGAGGTGCTGGCACTTGGTATTGAAGAAGCCTTTTACGAGGCGTGCTGCCTGATAGAATGGCCAGAGCGGATAGCCTATCTGCTGCCCGAAGGCGCCATGCATCTTTATATCGATTTTGGCACAGATGGTGATAGCCGTATCCTGTCTCTGGCAGATGGCGGCCAAATGCCCGACCCCGGCGATACAAAGCTGGCCGCCGCGCTGACAGAGCTGGCAGAAAAAAACGCCCCTTTATAAAAACAGACAAAAAAGCGGGGGGGCGAAGAAATAAGGGGGGTGGCTGCCACCTTGTGAAGGGTTTATACTATCGGCTATGCACAGCTCTCTTACGCCATCTGACCCCTCATTTGCCAAGCTGCAGAGCGGATATTATACCATCCCTGCCGGTAGGGCCTTTGCCAGCTATCTGGCAAGGGGGGTTTTGAATATTTTCGGGCGGGCAGATAGCCTGTCCTCTGTTCAGATTTTACTGCCCTCCAGGCGGGCGGTACACGCCTTGCAAGCGGCCTTTATCGATGCGAGTGATGGCGCGCCGCTATTGCTGCCAAAAATGACCCCTATCGGGGATGTTGAAGAAGATGCAAGCGATATGCTTTTTCTCTCCCTTGGGCGCGGTGATGATAGGGATTTAACGCTGCCACCATCTATATCGCCGGTGGAAAAACAATTGATCCTGACCCGCCTGATAAAAAAGCTGCCGCTGGCAGGCCAGGCGATTTCCACCGCGCAAGCTGTTCGCCTTGCACAATCTCTTGGCCAGCTTCTGGATCAGATTTATCAGGCAGGCGCTATGCC
>JAURQT010000160.1 GCA_030835985.1 Alphaproteobacteria bacterium | reverse complement strand
GGGGTGGTGGCCAGTCTGGAATGCCGGACATGGAAAATTTATGAAGGCGGCGATCATATTATCATTATCGGCCAGGTTCTTGCCCATCACCATCACGATAAAACACCGCTTATCTTTGCCAATGGCCAGCTCACCACCCTTTAGGATTAAAGGCGGCAAGCTGGCATTTTTAGCTTTGTTTTCTTACAGACCGGTTTCAATCAGCGTTACACCGGTTGTCTGGCGGCCGGTTAGCGCACGAAACGCATCGGCTGTATCGGCCAAATCATAACGCTGGTTAACCGAAACGTTCAATTTGCCGGAACCCAGCATGGCAAACAGATTATTTGCGGTTTCGCTAAGCTGGGCATTGGTGGCGATATAGGTTGCCAGTGTTGGACGCTGGGCATAGAGCGATCCATTACTGGCCAGATCGCCCAGCTTGAAATCCTTTATCATGCCGCTGGACTGACCAAAGGCAATAAAATACCCGCAATTTTGCAAGACCTGAAGCGAGCCGGGATAGGTGTCTTTGCCCACCGAATCATAGACCGCACGCACGCCCTTGCCGCCAGTGATATCCTTGACCACCTCGACAAAATTTTCTTCGGTATAATTTATTACATGATCATAGCCCGCTTCTTTGGCCAGGGCACATTTTTCTGCAGAACCGGCTGTCCCGATAGCTTCGATGCCCATCGCCCGCAGCCATTGACCTGCCAGCAAGCCTACCCCGCCGGCCGCCGCATGAAACACCACCTTATCGCCTGCTTGCAATGGCACAGAACGGTTCAGCAAATATTCCACTGTCATCCCTTTCAGCATCGATGCAGCGGCCATATCATCGGAAATTTCCTCTGGCAGATGTACCAGACGATCAGCGGCAATCACACGCTCTTCGGCAAAAGCGCCAACCGCCATCGGATAGCCCACCCTGTCTCCTTCTTTGAAACTGGTTACGCCTTCCCCCACGGCCAATACCCGGCCCACCCCTTCATTGCCAGGGACAAATACATCTTTTTCCGGGAAAGGATAAACCCCTGATGTCTGATAGACATCCAGAAAATTCAGCCCCATTTTTGTCTGGGATACAACCACCTGACCGGCAGCCGGATTAGGCGTAGGACGCTCGCGCAATTGCAAGACATCTGCATTCCCCGGTGTTTCTGCACAAATGAAACGTCCCATATTTTTCTCTCCTCAAAAATGAAATCTGTACTATTGGATAAAATTGATATGCTTTAATAATAGGCCAGCTTTGGAAATTGTCATGTTGTTTTTAACTTGTCAGTTGCGAGCATCTTTAGGACAGTATTATTCTGGGGTTTGTGTTTTTTATAGCTGTCTATTTTCGCCTGTCCATTTTGTGTGAGCAATACCTATGAAATTTAGTAGTCATCGCGCCGCTGCCTTGCAGCCCAGCCTGATAAGAGAAGTCGCCGAAACAGCCATGGGCAAGGCAGATGTTATCGGGCTCTGGTTTGGCGAAGGGCGATGGCCTACCTCTGATATTGCGGTGCGCGCTGCACAGAACGCACTGGCGAAGGGGGATCATTTCTATCAGCCCAATAGCGGCAAGCCGGCCTTGCGTGCCAGCCTGCAAAATTATATGAACCGGCTTTACGGGCTGGAATTGGACATATCGGCTATCACGGTTACAGGCTCGGGTATGCAGGCGATGATGCTGGCGGCACAAGCCCTGAGCGATCCGGGGGATAAAATTGTTGTGGTTGGCCCTGCCTGGCCGAATCTGGCAGAAAGTTTTAAAATCGCTGGCGGGGATATCCATATTGTTTCTCTGCAGGCGGTAAATGGCCGCTGGCATCTGGATATGGACAGGCTGATAGACAGCCTGACCCCTGACACCAAGGCGGTACTGGTCAATTCGCCCAATAATCCGACCGGCTGGGTGATGGATAAGCACGATCAGCTACAGCTCCTTTCCCATTGCCGAAAACAGGGCATCTGGATCATTTCAGATGATGTCTATTCCAGATTATATCAATTTGCCGATGCCGCCCCCAATATGATGAGCTGCGGCCACCCCGAAGACAGAATTATTTCGGTAAATAGTTTTTCCAAAGCCTGGTCAATGACAGGCTGGCGGCTGGGCTGGCTGGCAGGCCCGCCAGAGCTGGAACCCATTTTTGCCCAGCTTACCGAATATAATATGTCTTGCAGCTCGGGCTTTGTTCAGGAAGCAGGCAAAGCCATGATAGAGCAAGGCGAGGGCGAGGTGCGCCAGCTGCAAGAAAGGCTGGCACAAAGCTATCAGCTGATTAAAACCCGTCTGCAAGCTATAGAGGATGTCAAATTTATCGATCCCGATGGTGCATTTTACAGCTTTTTTTCGATTGATGGCCTGTCTAATTCGACCGGGTTTTGCAAAGCCCTTATTCAGACAGCCGGTGTGGGTCTTGCCCCTGGCCTGGCCTTTGGGACGCAGGCAGAAGGCTATGTCCGGCTATGTTATGCCCAGGATACAGCCCTGTTAGAACAAGCCTTTGACCGTTTTGAAAAAGGCTATAAGCAAGCCATCAAATCCAGCCATTAGAGGCAGAAGAATAGTAAGAATAGTTTTAAAAGGATAAAAGAATGGAGCCTGATATGCGCATAAATCAAGATGAGATCACCAACTGGCTGGATGCCCTTTTTACCGCCGCAGGTTGTCCAAAAGAAGAGGCAAAATTAATCGCATCCCATCTGGTAGATGCTGATGCATCCGGCCATCCCAGCCACGGGATTGTACGTGTTCCGCGCTATATGGAATATATTAAAGAAGGCACGGTGCGCCCGGTTTGTGCCATTGAAACGCTGATGTCTGCTGGCAGTCTGCGCCTGATAGATGGGCAATATAGCTTTGGTCAGGTATTGGGCCATCATGTAGTGGCACAGGCAAAGGAAATGGTCGCCAGCCATAGCCTGGCGCTTATCGGGCTGCGCAATGCCGGCCATTTGGGGCGCATTGGCGGCTGGGCAGAATTACTGGCAGATGCCGGGCTGACCTCGCTGCATTTTGTCACGGTGGCAGGGTCGCGAATTGTTGCCCCCTTTGGCGGGAGAGAGGCACGTATCTCTACCGCCCCCATTGCGATAGGCGTGCCAAGTGCCGATGGCCAGCATTTCATTCTGGATTTTGCCACCAGCCGGGTAGCCGAGGGCAAAATTCTGGTCAGCCAGAAAACCGGTACAAAATTACCCTTTGATGCGATGGTCGATAGCCATGGCGAGGATTCTGACCAGCCTGTCACCATCTATGGAGAAAGCGCGACCAGCAATGTGCCTAATCCGCGGGCAGGCGAAGGAGCTATCCAGACCTTTGGCCAGCATAAGGGATCCGGGCTGGGGCTGGCGTGCGAGCTGCTGGCAGGGGCGCTGACAGGGGCAGGGACAAACGCCCATGAACGCCCCTTTTGCAACGGGATGTTATCGCTGGTGTTCAAAGCAGAAGATTTCGATACAGAAAATACCATGCAACAGGAAGTAGCCGATTTTATCGCCTCTATTCGCACCTGCCCGCCGCGCCAGGATGGACAGAATGTGCTGATACCGGGCGATCCCGAACGTGCCAGGCGCGCAGAGGTAGCCGCAAACGGCGTTAGCCTAAGCCAGACCATCTGTGACCAGCTCAAACAGATTTCATTAAGCTTATCTGTGCCACCTCCTGCCAGTCTGGGCGAGTAATAGGCAAGGGATTAAAAAGCGTTTTTCAGGTTCTGGATTTTTCGAACGCTGCCCATGCCGCTTCAAAGGCCGCAAAGTCAAAGCCCGGCTTTTTTGCGGCCGTCAGAACGATAGATTCGCTTTTATGCAGCTGGTCAAGGGCTGTTATCATCTTGTCCTGGAGTTCGGCCGGAATAACACAGGCCCCATGCCGGTCAGCATGGATAAGATCGCCCGGGCGCACCTGCATCCCATAGACCTCAACCGGGCAGTTATATTCCAGCAAATGCACAAATCCGTGGCTGGGCCCGACAGCGCCCGCCAGCAAGGGAAAGCCGGACGGGATATCGCCCAGATCGCGCACCACGCCATTGGTGACCACCCCTTCAAGGCCAAATCCTTTATGAATATTTGTATTGATCTCGCCCCAAAACGCCCCGCAGGCTTCCTGCTGGTCAGCATCCTCAATGACCACCAGACCCGGCCGTGCGCCTTCTGCCACATATTTATAATATCCCATTCGCCGCTCTTTCAGAGTCTCGGGGCTATCTTGCGGCGCATTTTTGCCTCTGATTTTGGCGGTAAGGGCATAGCCAACCATGGCCGGGGCATCCGGCTCGGTCATCACCATCTGGCGATGGGTAAAGTTGGAGAAGCCTCTTTTTTTCTGGGCAACCTCTATCGCATTGCAAATAGTTGGCGTATCTACCGCTCCCAGCCTTGCAAATAATTCTGTATTACTTGTCATTTAACCCTGCCTTTTTTTATCTATTCTGCGGTCCAGCCGCCATCCACCAGCAAGCTGGTACCTGTAATCATCGCCGCAGCATCCGAGGCCAGAAACACCACGCTACCCATTATATCTTCTACCTCGGCCACTCTGCCAAGCTTTATCTTATTCATAATCCAGGCCCGTTTTTCGGCATCATCAAAAGTGGACTGGGTCAGGGCGGTGCGCACAAAAGTAGGGCACACTGTATTAATACGCACCCCAAATTGGCCCCATTCAATCGCCATTGCCTTGGTAAAACCCTCCACGCCAAATTTCGAGGCACAATACACAGAGCGTTCAATCCCCCCGACATGTGCCATTTGCGAGGAGATATTAATAATAGACCCGCCTGTACCCGCCGCTATCATTTGCCGGGCGATGGTTTGCGATAAAAAATATGCCCCGCGCAAATTAACCCCCATCACCGCATCAAAATTTGCCAGCTCGGTATCCAGAGCAGGGCTATGTTTGGCAATGCCGGCAGAATTAACCAGAATATCAAAAGTCCCCAGCCCGTCCAATGCCTGTTGCATCTGGTCGATATCGGCCACATCCATAACCGCTGCACTGGCCGAAAAACCTTTTGACAAGGCGGCCTCAACAAATCCGTCCAGCTTGTCTTTTGAACGTGCCGCCACCACAATCTCTGCGCCATATTCTGCCAGTGCGGCCGCACAGCCAAGCCCGATGCCAGAAGAAGCCCCGGTAATCAGTGCGCGCTTGCCATCCAATCGAAAGGCAGGGGTTTTTGGAAGTTCCATTTATCATCACTCCTTAAAGAAGGGTTTTTCGCTGTACCGCCTGTTTGAACGATGCCCTATTCAGCCGCCGCACCATACGGCACATTCTGGCCGCCATAGCGTCGCACCCGCACATTACATTGCTCGGCATGACCAACAAAGCCCTCGAGCATACATAAGCGCGAGCCATACGCCCCTATCATGGCAGCCGCCTCATCTGTCATCACTTTTTGATAGCTATGGGTTTTTAAAAATTTGCCGACCCATAGACCGCCTGTATATCGGCCAGCCTTTTTTGTTGGCAGGGTATGGTTGGTGCCGATGACCTTATCGCCATTTGCCACATTGGTACGGGCACCTAAAAACAGCGCGCCATAACAGGTCATATTTTCCAAAAACCAGTCATCTCTATCGGTCATCACCTGAACATGCTCCGAGGCAATATCATCTGCAACCTGCAGCATTTCATCATAGCTGTCACAGACAATCACCTCGCCATAATCACGCCAGCTTACCGATGCGGTATCGGCGGTTGGCAGAATCGCCAGAAGGCGATCAATTTCGCGCAAAGTATCGCGTGCCAATGTCTCGGAATTGGTCAGCAATATGGCAGGCGAATTATATCCATGCTCTGCCTGCCCCAACAGGTCTGTTGCACAGATTTCGGCATCCACGCTTTCATCGGCGATTACCATTGTTTCCGTGGGGCCTGCAAATAAATCAATGCCCACCCGGCCATAAAGCTGGCGCTTGGCTTCGGCCACATAGGCATTGCCTGGCCCGACCAGCATATGCACCGGCTCAATCGTCTGTGTCCCCACAGCCATTGCCCCAACTGCCTGAATACCGCCCAGCACATAAATCTCGTGCGCCCCGCCCAAATGCATGGCTGCAACAACCGCAGGATTAGGCGCACCCTTAAATGGCGGGGTAGCCGCCACAATACGCGGCACACCAGCCACCGAAGCGGTCGCCACCGACATATGGGCAGATGCAACCATCGGAAATTTGCCGCCCGGCACATAACAGCCCACCGATTGTACCGGAATATTTTTATGCCCCAAAATAACGCCTGGCAGGGTTTCCACCTCGACATCCAGCATACTATCACGCTGTATCTGGGCAAAGTTTCTGACTTGTTCCTGGGCAAATTTCAAATCGGCCATATCGCGCGTCGATACCTGTGCCATCAGCGCATCAATTTCGCTTTGTGACAGCCGAAAGGCAGGCGGGCTATAATTATCAAATTTTTCCGATAGGCGGCGCACTGCACCATCGCCCTCTGTTTCGATAGAGGCCAGAATTGCTTCTACATTTTTCCTTACCTCGGCATCATCTTCTGCTCGCGCTGTTTGTGTCTTGCCTTCTTTTAGATAGCGAATAGCCATATCACCCTCTTTGCCAGATAGTTGTTTTTACGTAATTTTGATATCCTTCTTTTTACTCTAATCTTTCTAAAAGAGGTTAAAACCCTTTTTCTTGCCCCGATCGGCAATTTCCTGTCTGTTAAAAAATTTTTGCCAGTTTGGCGGCCAGCTCTTCTGCCTGTTTGGCAACCGACCCTGCCCCTATCACATCGCCCAGACAAGAGGCGGTCATCGCCCCGATAGCAAATAGATTATTCTGCGGGTCATGGGCGTTATCCATAACGCTGAGGCAAGGGGCGATACGCAGGCTTTTTCCTGTCCTGTCTGGCGCTGCCAGCCCGTCTGCCAGCATTTGCCCGGCCAGCCTGTCCGAGGCAGGGCCGGTACAACGTCTGAGCCGACGGCACCGCTGTTGCTGGGGCTCTGTGGGTCGTTTGCGTTTTCGATCTTGACGAGCTCCAGCTCGAAATCCACGTCTGCCAGTGGGGCGCCGCCCGTATCGAATGGTACTGTCCATTCGAGCGTCAGTTTACCTCCCGTGGTAAGACCATCGCTATCCTTCCCCTTGACCCAGAACTGCCCTTCCTTCGTCGTCGGTGGGCCTGGAACCGTAGGTGCCAACGT
>JAURQT010000159.1 GCA_030835985.1 Alphaproteobacteria bacterium | reverse complement strand
CGGCGGCTTTCAGGGCGGTGACAAGGCGCTGCATCGCGGCGTCCAGGCGGGCTTCATCCAGGGCTTCGACCATCACGCGAATAAGCGGTTCTGTGCCGGATGGGCGCAGCAAAATTCGCCCCTCATCGCCCAGCTCATCTGTTACCGCCTGCATTTCTGATTTTATATCGGGATGGCCGAGAACCGATTTATCCATATCACGCAAATTCACCAGCTTTTGCGGCACAGGCGTAAAGCTGGATAAAATCTCCGAGGCTTTTTTGCCGCTTCTTGTCAGAATGGCCAGAACCTGGAGGGCGGCTATCAGCCCGTCCCCTGTCCGGGTCAGCTCAGGCAACAGGATATGCCCCGATGGCTCTCCGCCCAGCTGGCTGGCTGTCTCGCGCATTTTTGCCGCGATATAGCGATCGCCGACGGCCGCACGTTGAAAGTCAATCCCGGCATCGGCCAAAAACCGCTCCAGTCCCAAATTGCTCATCACTGTGCCAATGACCGGCCCTTTCAGGCGGCCATTTGCCTGCATCTCTATGGCAAGGGCAGCCAGTATTTGATCGCCGTCACATATCCGGCCGTTTTCATCTGCCAATATCAGCCGGTCAGCATCCCCATCCAGACAAATACCGATATCTGCGCCTGCTTCGCGCACGGTGCGTGCCATCACTTCAGGGGCAGTGGCCCCGCATTCCAGATTGATATTCAGCCCGTCAGGGGCAACCCCCATTGGCAGAATATCGGCCCCCAGTTCCACCAGCGTTTCAGGGGCCGTGCGATAGGCTGCCCCATGCGCACAATCCACCACCAAATGCAACCCGCCAAGCGACAGGCTGGTATCAAAAGTGGCCTTGGCGGCTTCCATATAACGCTGGGCAGAATTGACAATGCGCCGCGCCCGACCCAGCTTGTCCGGCTCGGCCAGCGCAATAGAGCCTTGTATTAATTCCGAGATTTCCAATTCAATATCATCGGCCAGCTTTGCCCCGTCCGGGCCAAATAATTTAATCCCGTTATCCTGATGCGGATTATGCGAGGCAGAAATCATCACCCCGAAATCGGCACGCATGGAATGGGTCAGATAAGAGACCGCCGCGGTTGGCACAGGGCCCAGCAAGCGGCAATTAATGCCAATAGAGGTAAAGCCGGCAACCAGCGCAGCTTCCAGCATATAGCCCGAAAGACGCGTATCCTTGCCAATAACCACAACCGGATTGGCAAGGCGACCTTCTTGCTGATTATTATCGGCAAACCAGCGCCCGGCAGCAAGGGCAAGCCGCACCACCGCCTCGGCACGCATCGGCCCTGTATTTATACGCGCCCGCACCCCGTCTGTGCCAAAAATCCCTGCCATATTTCCATCCTGACAAAACCCGAATACATACTATCCGGCTGGTCAAAACTATAGGCGAGAAGCAGGCAGGATGTCTAGCATGTCTATCTCTGGAACATGGGGGGCTGTGCATAATGTCCCGCCAGCATCCAGCTTGGCCATAAACCGGGCTTTTAAAGACTGTTCGGATATCTCTCGAACACCTTCACCCAATTGCCGCTGCAGGACTGAAATACGGGCAAAAACAGGCTCCATCAGGCAGATTTCTGTTGCCACAAAGGCTTGTAGCTCTGCCTCTGATAATTTGTGATAATGAGCGCGCAGCATATCCAGCAATTCTGCACTTGGTGCCTCCAGCATCGGTGCCGGACCGGCGCTTTCTTCTGCATAGCTGTCAGGGGTGATAATTCGGATCTGCCCATCTGGACGGACATAGATTTTCCCGGCAAAAAGTGGCGTGCCAAATAGCGCCATGTGTCAGCCTTGCGCTAAAAAAGCGACCATGGCGGCGCGCCGCGCAGACCCCCTCTCACAATAAAGATACCCCATAACTACATCCGGCAGAACAGAAGACATGAATCATTTTCCTGGACTATAAAAATGAATCTAAAGAAATATTAAAACATTCATAATGTTGTTTTTATTTATTTTTATGACATTTCAATAGAGAAGAAATATTATGAACACAGTTACGATCTGTTACTTTCGACCTATTTTTTGGATAAATCCAGCGCAAATAAAAAATAGCATACCCATTTTAGGTAACGCCCCTGCTCATTTCCTGAAACGCCTGTTTAGCGAGAAAAATGGATGGTCGGGAACAAAGATAATCCCATAACCTGGATAGGATTTTCCCTGCTTGTAAGCTACCCCTCGATATTGCAGTTTACCACAATGTTTTGCATATCTGTCCGCAATAATAGCCTAAAGATTTTGTATTTAAGCCGTGTTCAACCAGAGTTGATTATGACTTTACAACAGACAGGGCTTGCAGGGTTTCTGGTACATCATGGGTGCGGAAGAGCTGTGCGCCCTGCTGGGCAGCCAGGATAGAAAGAGCTATGCTACCGCCCAGCCTTTGCGTGCCGGCATCGCTGCCATAGCCGGAAGGCGGCGCGCCCAGCGCATCTGCTGCCAGAACCGGAATAGAGGATTTGCGCGATACACCCATTAATATCGGCACACCCAGCCCGTGAAACAGGCTTGTCCATGCGATAAGCTGGCGATTATGCAATGGCGTTTTACCAAACCCGAAGCCGGGATCTATCGCAATATGGCTGCGAGGCAAGCCGGCATCCACCAGCCGGTCAATATGCGATTTCAGCACTTCATAAATATCAATCGGCGCAAAATCATACACCGGGTTATCCTGCATATTGCGCGGCTCGCCTTGCATATGCATGGCAATGCCAAAGACAGCAGAAGGCCGGGCGACAAAGGCCTGTCCCATTGCCTGTACTGCCCCCTCGCCTGTAAAGCCGGACACATCATTGATAATCTGTGCCCCGGCGTTAATCGCGGCATCCATTACCTTTGCATGGCGGGTATCAGCCGATAGTATATGTCCCTTTTCCGCCAGAGCCGAGATCACCGGCAGGATACGGCTTTGCTCTTCTGCCAGGCTGACAGGGGCTGCACCGGGCCTGGTAGACTCGCCGCCTATATCCAGCAGGCTTGCCCCATCTGCACGCATCTGCACTGCATGGGCAATGGCACCTTCATGGCTATCAAATTGGCCGCCATCTGAAAAACTGTCCGGGGTGATATTCACCACCCCCATAATATGCGGGCGCCCCATATCCAGGCCGGCAAAATCCGGGCGCGGCTGGCGCAGACGCGCTAAACGGCTTTCTGCGATATCTTTATCGGTGCTGGCAGATCTGTAACCGGCAATATCGGTGCGCCAAACCGTAAAGCCACCCCCCTTTAAATCACCTTCTGGCGTGCGGGTAATCACTTCTATTTCGGTAAAGCCTGTCCAGCCCCCTGCCAGAGGCAGAAAACGTCCCTGCCCGACAGAATGCTGCAATGCCGATACAGGCTGACAGGCAACCGGGCGCAACCATGTCGGTCCTGCATCTGGCAGATAATCCAGCTTTTCAGGGCTATCTGTATAGACGAGCGGTGCAGAGGATGTCTCTGCCGACATCGAAATCTACCCCTAATCCCCTTTAAAAAGAGACAGGTTAAACAGGCTCTGAGCCGGGATTGTCCGGATCGGGGCGTGTTTGTGCGCGCCCGCCTGTTGGCAAGCCTGAACGTGATTTTTTCGCGCGCGGGGCGGCCGGCTTGTTATCATCATTATCTTCTGAGCGCGATAAAGTGCCGCCCTCGACAATGATTTTAATCTCGTCCCCGTTTAGCGTTTCATATTCCAGCAAGCCTTGGGCCAGAAGCTCCAGCTCCCTGGCATGTTTTTTCAGAATTTTTTCTGCGCCAGCATAGGCACTGTCAACGATACGGCGCACTTCGCTATCAATAATATCAGAGGTCTTTTCTGACATTGTCTTGTGCTGGGTAACCGAACGGCCCAGAAACACTTCCTGCTCGTCCCCGCTATAGGCAAGGAAGCCCAATTTTTCGGACATACCCCATTCGGTGACCATACGGCGCGCCACATCGGTCACCATACGGATATCAGAAGAAGCCCCTGTGGTAACTTTTTCTGCCCCGAAAATCTGTTCCTCGGCAATACGCCCGCCACAAGCCACTTGCAAATCTGCGTTCAGCTTGTCCACCGCCATTGAAATTCTATCGCCTTCCGGCAAGCGCATCACCATCCCCAGCGCACGTCCACGCGGGATAATTGTGGCCTTATGAATGGGATCAGAAGCCGGATTATGCAATGCGACAACCGCGTGACCTGCCTCATGATAGGCGGTGAGCTTCTTTTCATCATCGGTCATCACCATAGAGCGGCGCTCCGAGCCCATCATCACCTTATCCTTGGCTTCTTCAAATTCGGCCATCGATACAGTACGCCGACCCTTTCGTGCGGCCAGCAAGGCAGCCTCATTCACCAGATTGGCCAGATCCGCCCCGGAAAAACCCGGTGTACCCCGTGCAATAATGCGCGGTTCCACATCGTTCGCCAGCGGGCTTTTGCGCATATGTACCCGCAGGATTTTTTCGCGCCCGACAACATCGGGATTTGGCACAACTACCTGACGGTCAAAACGACCCGGACGCAACAAGGCAGGGTCAAGCACATCCGGACGGTTCGTCGCGGCAATCAGGATAACCCCTTCATTGGCCTCAAACCCGTCCATTTCCACCAGCATCTGATTCAGGGTCTGCTCGCGCTCGTCATTGCCGCCGCCAAGACCCGCCCCGCGATGGCGACCCACCGCATCAATCTCGTCAATAAAGATAATACAAGGCGCATTTTTCTTGCCCTGTTCGAACATATCGCGCACACGGCTTGCCCCGACACCGACAAACATTTCCACAAAATCCGAACCGGAGATGGTGAAAAACGGCACATTGGCTTCCCCGGCGATGGCCCGTGCCAGCAAGGTTTTACCTGTGCCCGGAGGGCCAACCAGCAGCACCCCCTTGGGAATCTTGCCGCCCAGACGCTGGAACTTGCCAGGGTCTTTTAAAAATTCTACCACCTCTTCCAGTTCGGTTTTGGCTTCATCAATGCCGGCTACATCTTCAAAGGTCACGCGGCCATGATGTTCGGTCAGCATCTTTGCCCGGCTTTTGCCAAAGCCCATCGCCCCGCCACGGCCGCCGCCCTGCATCTGGCGCATAAAGAAAATCCATACCCCGATAAATAACTGCTTTGGGAACGAGGCGGTCAGCACCGAGAAAAAGCCCGGCATATTGCTTTCATCCGGGCGTGCATCAATGCGCACATCGGTATCGGCCAGCATAGAGACCACATCTGCCCCATCTGGCATATAGCTGATGACGGTAGTGTTTTCGCGCGTACGACCTTTCAGATTATTACCTTCTATTAGCACTTCGGTAATGCCGCCATTACGGGCAGAGGCAATAAAATCGGAATAGGCAATCTTGTTCGCGCTTTGCGTGCCGCCCGGGGCTTGAAACAGATTGAACAATGCCATCAGCGCCACGCCAATAACCAACCAAATTGCAATATTACGACCAAGATTATTCACGATTTTGCTACCTTTTATTCCGGGTTTCGCTGCGGTAAAGGCAGCCTGACCGCCCCATCTGGCGGGGCTGGCCATATCATAAAGGGGTGTGCATCGGGCTGCCGGCGGTGAACTGGCATCCTATCCTTGCCCGCAACCGATACACTATCTGACTCAAGATGGGGAGTAACAAGCCTATCGTCAAGGGTTTGCAGGACAGGAATCATCCGCTTTAGCCGATAAGGCAGACCCGACAAACCCTCTGGCAGCACAAGGGCGCGCCTTTGCTCTGCTGAAAGGGGGATATCGCCTAGCCGGCACACCCTTCCGGCAACGGTTGATTCTAGCATCCATCTGCCATCAAAAAATTGCCTGTCCCCGGCGTGAGTTGTCACTATTTCTGCTGGTTTGCGGCCATATTCCGCCTCAATAACCAGACGGTTCTGTTTTATCTGAAATCGGCAACCTGCCAGCGTGCTTGCCAGCCCCCCTGTCACCCGTTTTAACGTCGCCATCATGGCGCTCTTGCCGGGGGCAAATTCAAAATGGCCAATTTTTTTTATCACTTGAGCGATAATGGCGATACCATGTTCCTCAGGCAGTGCGGCAAATTCCCGATAAACAATATGCGCCCATAAAGGGGCAGATATCACCGCATGGGCGTTTATCCATTTTTCGGTTGCGCTATCCAGAGCGCCGGAAAGCGCTGAACTGGCGCACGAAAGGCGGATCAGCCTGTCTGGCAGCTCGCCCTCCCCTGCCAGCATCTGCCGCCAGCGCACCCGCTCAAAAGCGGTATTTTCATTAGAGGGGTCTGTGATATATTCGCCGCCTAATTGCTGGCACAGCTGGATAAGCTCGTCCTTGTCAAAAGATAAAAAGGGACGGGCAAATAAGGCCCCTTTGTAATGGCGAAGCGGGGCAATGCCTGCCAGCCCGTGCAAGCCGGATCCGCGTGCCAGGCGCATGGCGATGGTTTCTTGCTGATCGCCGCTATGATGGCCAAACAGGACACAAGCCTGTTTACGCCGGGCGTGTGTCGCCAGCATCTGCAATCGGTGATGGCGTGCCCAGGCCTGATGCCCGGCTGCCGGTTTGGGATGGTCGATGGTCAGAATTTCTGCGGTGATGCCGCGGCTACGCATCTGCGCCTGGACAGCCGCCGCCTCACCGTAAGAGGTTTTACGCAATCCATGATCGATGATAAGGGCCTTATGGGCAATATTCCGGGCAGTGGCCACCCGTTCAGCGATAAGGGCGAGTGCCAGCGAGTCAGGCCCGCCAGACAAGGCCGTTATCCATGAATGATGGCGGCGATGCCAAAGACCAGTTGCCTCACATTGTGCCAGAAAATCAGATAAGGCGGTTTCAGCTGCTGCAATTCGCACCGTCAGAAAGCTCCTTCAGGCGCGCCACAAAACTTTCTGGCGGCTGGTCAAGGAATTTGCCGAGATTATCATAAATGTCACAAGCCTGTTCCGGGGCGGCAAATTTGGAAACAGATTCAGCAATCCACAAGGTCGTATCCGGCAAGCGCGGATCAGTGGAATAAAGGGCGTTAAATTTGGAAAAAGTCGTTGCTGATTTTTCAAATTCCCCTTGAATAAACTGTACCCGCCCCAGCCAGAACAGCGCATCGGCAGAGCGTTCATGTTCAGGATGTAATTCGGAAAATTCAATAAAGGCTTTTTCAGCTGTTTCCAGATCATTTTGCAGGGCGCGGGTGAGGGCAAATCTGAACTGATCTTCAGAGCTGGCATCTGGCAGGATAGATGGGCTGGCCTCTACCGCCTCTGATGTTTGGTTCTCTGTTGCCGTGCCGTTAGCTGTATTTGGTTGCGGCTGTGCATCGGCTGCAACAGCCGGATTTTCGGCATTCGGTTGCGCCGGGTTTGCCGGGCTTTCTGCTGGATTGCTGTTTTCAGCTGTAACAGAATTATTTTGCGTATTTGTATTTGTATTATTGCTGGCATTATCCTGTGCCAGCTGCCCTTCCAGCTGTTCTTTATCTATTGTCCAGACCGTTTGTCCGGTTTGGGCATCGCGGCTCATCGCAACCGACGGCCCTGCCCCTGCACCCGATACTTCGCCTTGTGCCAGCTTGTCCACCACCTCATCACTGGAAAGGGACAATAAGGTGTTCAGCCGTTTTTCCAGACGCAAAATACGAAATTCGATATCGGAATAAAGATTAAGTGTATTATTGATACGCTGGCTGACAATCGAGATATTATCGGCCAGTTTGGCCAATTCGCCTTGCATGGCCTTTACATCGCTTGAGGCGCCTGACTGGTTCGCAATAGAAGAGGCGGCCAGGGCTTCAATCTCGGTGCGGATATTTTGCAATTCCATCTCTATCGTGCCGCGCACCCCCTTCAGCCCCTCTTCGAGCAGATCCATACGCTGTTGCTGGCGCGAGACAAGGGCAGACAGGCCGGTATCATCCGAGCTGGCAGATTGTGCCCATAATGGGTGTGGATAGACAACTGCTGCTACCGCAAACGCCAGACAGATACATACATATTTCGAAATCGAGAATGGAAGTCTCATAATTTTATTCCTGATCATCCTCTAGATGAGACAAATATAGCTCTGCTTTCCTGCCAAAGCATTACGGCATAAATTGGGCAATGCAGCAAAAATGGTAAAAAAGGCCTTGTTCTGAGAGCAAAACAAAGCCTTTTTTTTGAGAAATGGAAGGGGCAGTTGGCCAGCCAGCCAGCCATGCCGATTTTTAGTTAAGAACAGATTCTGCACGGCGGTTTAAACGCCAGGCCGCTTCATTAGAGCCAACCGCTGCCGGACGCTCTTTGCCGTAAGAGATAATCCGGATACGTGCTGAATTCACACCCTTTGCCACCAGATAATCACGCGCAGCAGCGGCGCGGCGTTCCCCCAGAGCCAGGTTATATTCGCGTGTGCCGCGTTCATCGGCATGACCACCCAGAATGATACGGGCTTCAGGCTGTGCTTTCAAAAAGGCTGCCTGTCTGTCCAGAACCGTGCGCGCATAATCGCTTATTTGTGATGAGTCAAAATCAAACAATATAGTTGTGCCGACCTTTGTAAATTCCCGCTTCATCATTTCAGCAGGCGTTTCAGCTTCAGCAGCTGTGGCTGTTGTTGATGTAGCTGTGCTGGTCGCAGTACTTGTCCCGCTCGTGGCGGTCGTGGCACTGCTGCTTGTTGCGCTGCTATCTGTTGTTGATGCTGTTTCACATGCGGCAAGCAGTGCGGTAGCGGCAACAAGCGTAAGAATTCTTTTTATCATTTGATTGGACCTCCAACTGGCCGTGTAAATAACTAAAATGTTAAGCCTGCCCTTGCGCCATCAAAACTCGATTTGTTAGGCATTATTCAGGGCTTAGCTTATCTGCCATACCGAGCCACGCGAACCGTCTTAATACGCGATATTTCTTAACTTTAATCGCACCAGACATCACGTTCAGCTTGAGAACAGCGAACCTCCCAATTGATACTCAAACCACAAATGGCATAAAAAATCAACCTTTAATCACATTTTGCAGCTCGCAAACTACCCGAAAAAAAACCTATCGCAATAAAGGAGACCAGGCCGGATCGCTTGCATCAGCAGGGGTGATAACCCTGCGCTCATTAAAGCCTGTAATATCAATGCGATAAAGATGGGTTTCGCCACCTTCCCCGGTATCGCTCACCGGCTGCTGTTTAAAATACATCAACACCCGGCCATTGGGTGCCCAGGTGGGGGCTTCAACCAGAAAACCACGCGCCAGCAAGCGCTCGCCACTGCCATCTATATTCATCACGCCAATGAAAAATTCCCCGCGATACATTTTGGTAAAGGCAATGATATCCCCGCGCGGTGACCAGACAGGGGTGGCATAACGCCCATCGCCAAAGCTTATCCGGCGCACGGCTGTACCATCAGCGCGCATGGTATAAAGCTGTTGCGAGCCGCCCCTGTCCGAATTAAAGACAATATATTTGCCATCAGGGGAATAGGAGGGCGAGGTATCAATAGAGGCAGAGCGGGTAAGCTGGGTAATGGTCTGGGTTGCCAGCTCCATCTCGTAAATATCGGTGCGGCCATCCTCAGCCAGGCTCATAATCAATTTTGTCCCGTCCGGGCCAAAGCGCGGCGCAAAGGTCATGCCGGGAAAACTGCCCAAACGTTCGGTTCGCCCGGTTACCACATCCAGAAGATACACATTCGGCTCATCATTAAAATAATTCAGATAAGCGATTTCATTGGCGGTAGGCGAAAAGCGCGGGGTCAGCACCAAATCATTGCCCGTGGTCAGGAATTTATGATTATGCCCATCCTGATCCATAAAGGCCAGACGCTTTACCCGCCTGTTTTGCGGGCCAGATTCCGACACATACACAATTTGAGTATCAAAATAGCCTGTATCGCCGGTAAATTCCTCATAGACAAAATCAGCTATTTGATGGGCGATGCGGCGCAACCCTGCGGGATCGGCCGAGCCGCCCCCTTCGGTAATGGAACGCTGAGAGATAACATCCCATAGCGCAAATTCGACCTGCAAGGCACCATCATTATCCAGAAAGGCCGAGCCTATCAGCAAACCCTTTGCCCCAAGCGGTGTCCAATCCGCAAAATTTGGCCGAATATCAGGTGAGGCAGGCGGGGCAATAAAGGCCGCGCTATCAATAGATAGAAACAAGCCGGAACTGACCAGGTCATCCGAAATAATCTGGGCAATTTGCCTGCCCACATCAGAAGGCAGGCCATCCAGCCCGGTAAAATCGGCAATCGCAACAGGAATAGGTTCAATCTGGCCTTCGGTTACATATAAACGCTGGCTCTGGGCAAGGAGCTGGCCGCTGAACAAAAACGGCAACAGGCAAATCGCTACGAGCGTTATCAGGCGTTTTCCCGGCATCTTCATCACTATTCTCATCCCTGTCTTCATCACATCGTTCCGCGTTGCATAAAAGTAGAATTAAACCCGATGGGCAAGGTTTTCCACGATTCATATTTTTCCGGCGGCAAAGGCAGAGGCGCACAATCCAGCACCGCGCGCCGCGCCGCCAATGCCACAATACGATAATTGCGATCGGTTGTCAGGCGACCACTATCTACAAAGATGATTTTCTCCACACTGCCATCACGCCGTAATTCCAGATCTACATCAACGACCTGTTCTGCCAATTCTTCAGTTGCTCCGGGCGGCAATACAAAACATTTCGCAATATGGTTCAGCAATCGGTCAATCTCCGACATACCCAGCGGCAGAACAGAGGTGCTCTCCGGGGCGCGTATCGCCTCGCCTACCGCCGCAGATAGCTGATTGGCCATGGCCAGCTTATCCTGTTTCTGCCGGGCTTTTTTAGTTTCATCTGCCTTTTTGGCCAGCGAGGCTTGTGCCAGATTCTGTAACACCCCGTTCATCGCTTCTGCCCGCTCTTTTTGCTGGCTTTTTTGGGCCAGCTTATTCGGCCTTTCTATCGGGCTTTTTGGCGCAGGCTTTGGCTTTGCAGGCGGGGATGGACGCGATACCGGTGCCGAGACCCTGACCTGTTTTGGCTTTGGGGCGGCGGCTTCCGGCTTCGCCTTTGGCGCAGGCACGGGCTTGTCCGGCAATATTTCTGCTTTTTCTGCCACCGGCTTTGGCGGCGCAGGTTTTGGTGGCGGCGCTTTGGCTGCCGGTTGTGGCGGCGGGGCTGGCGGCGGCGGCGGCGGCGGCGGCGGACGGGCTCGCGGCCGTCAAGGTGGACAGCGCGCTCGCTGTCGACAAGATCATCGACAGCATCTGGAACCTGGGGAAGTGCACGCGCGTCAGCAACGCGTACGAGGGGCTGCGCGTGCCGCTATG
>JAURQT010000158.1 GCA_030835985.1 Alphaproteobacteria bacterium | reverse complement strand
ATTTTCCCGCTTTGCCCTGTCCGGCAAAGGGGCGGCTGCCTGTCTTGACAAGCTGATGACCAACAAACTGCCGGCTGTTGGGCGTATATCGCTAGGCTATTTTGCGTCCGAGAGGGGCAAGATTGTTTCTGAAATGTCGGTGGCACGCTTTGCCGAAGATCGCTTCTGGCTTATTTTTGGGGCGGGCGCCTATTGGCATGATCGCGATTTGCTGGCCGCGGCTGTGGCAGACTTCCCGGAAGTGGCATTAAAGGATGAAACCCGCGATTTTACCACGCTTCTGGTCACCGGGCCTAAATCGCGCGGCCTCCTTTCTGCCCTATCAGAGGCAGATTTCAGCAATGACAGCTTTGCCTGGCTTACCCATCAGATTATCCAGATTGAGGGGATAAATTGTGCGGCGATGCGGGTATCCTTTACCGGCGAGCTCGGCTGGGAGCTGCATATCCCTGTGGCAGAATCCGATAAAATTTATACCCTGCTGCGCCAGAAAGGAGCAGAGTTCAATCTGAAACCCTTTGGGATGCTGGCACTGGAGGCGATGCGGCTGGAAAAAGGCTATCGTTCCTGGAAGGGCGATTTAACCTCTGATTATAATATGTTTGATGCGGGCTTGCGCCGATGGGTGCATTTCAGCAAGCCTGATTTTGTTGGCCGTGCGGCGTTGCTGGCTCAAAAAGATGCCCCTGCCCGGCAATTTGTCACGCTGGGGCTGGATGATCCCGGCAATAGCGATATTCCCTTTGGCGAGGCAGTTTATCTCTCTTCGGTTTTTTCTGACCCGGATGGAAATAATATTGCCGGGTTGGTACTGTCAGGCGGGTATGGCCATCGCACCCAAACCTCTATTGCCCTGGCGGTTCTGGAAGCAGGCGAGGACGCAACGATTGGCCGCGAGCTGATGATAGAGGTGGTTGGCCGCCCCCGCAAAGCCACTATTCTGGCACATGGCGGTATCTATGATAGCGATAACACCCTTTTGAAAGGTTAAATGATGCAGGATATCTCTCTGCCACAGGCGGCAAAAGCGGTTATTATTGGCGGCGGCGTGGTGGGCTGTTCAGTGGCCTATCATCTGGCAAAGCTGGGATGGAGGGATATCATCTTGCTGGAGCGCAAACAGCTGACCTGCGGTACAACCTGGCATGCTGCCGGTCTGATTGCCCAGCTTCGCGCGACCCAGAATATGACCCGTCTGGCAAAATATTCCCAAGAGCTGTACACCCAATTGGAAGCCGAAACAGGGGTGGCCACGGGGTTCCGCCAGAACGGCTCTATCACCGCCGCCCTGAGCGATGCCCGGCTGGAAGAACTGCGGCGCGGGGCGGCCATGGCCCGTGCCTTTGGCGTGGAAATTGAAGAGATTACCCCGTCTGAAATCGCAGAATATTATCCAGGATTAAATGTGTCTGACTGTAAGGGCGGGGTGTTTCTGGCAAAGGACGGGCAAGCCGATCCGGTAAACATCACCCACGCTTTGGCCAAAGGCGCACGCGCAATGGGCGCAAAAATATTTGAAGGGGTAAAGGTAACCGCTATTACCCAAAAAGATGGCGCAGTGACAGGCGTTACCACGGATAAGGGCGATATCGCAGCAGAATATGTGGTAAATTGCGGGGGTATGTGGGCTCGCGATATTGGCCAGATGGCAGGCGTTTCTGTGCCGTTACATGCCTGCGAGCATTTTTATATTGTCACCGAGCAAATCCCTGATTTAAAACGTCATTTGCCTGTTTTGCGTGTCCCGGATGAATGTGCCTATTATAAAGAAGATGCGGGAAAATTGCTGTTAGGCGCGTTTGAGCCGGTTGCCAAGCCATGGGGCGGGGATGGCATTGCAGAGGATTTCGAGTTCACCACCCTGCCAGATGATTTTGACCATTTTGCGCCCATTCTGGAAAAGGCGGTTAGCCGCCTGCCCATCCTGGAAAGCGCGGGTATTCAAACCTTTTTCAATGGCCCTGAGAGTTTCACCCCCGATGACCGCTATCTGCTGGGCGAAGCCCCGGAGTTGGCGCGTTTTTTTGTCGCGGCCGGGTTTAATTCTATCGGTATTCAATCGGCTGGCGGGGCTGGAAAAGCACTGGCAGAATGGATGGATGCCGGTACACCGCAAATGGATATTTGGGATGTAGATATCCGTCGCACCCACCCTTTCCAGACCAATCGGCACTATCTGTCTGCACGGGTGACAGAGACTTTGGGCCTGTTATATGCTGACCATTTTCCCTATCGGCAATTTGCCTCTGCCCGCAATATTCGTAAAACCCCGCTTCATCATAAATTGACAGAGCATGGTGCCTGTTTTGGCGAGACCTATGGCTGGGAACGTGCCAACTGGTTTTTGCCTAAATCAGAGCGCGCGGCAGGCAAGAAGGCTGAATATGCCTATAGCTGGGGGCGGCAAAACTGGTTTGGTTATGCCCATGATGAACATCTGGCGGTACGCCAAAAGGCCGGGCTGTTTGATCTTTCCACCTTTGGCAAGATAAAGGTGATGGGGCGCGATGCTGAAAATCTTCTCCAGCATTTATGTGCCAATAATGTGGCTGTCCCTGTTGGCCAGATTGTCTATACCCAGATGCTGAACATACGGGGCGGGATTGAGGCTGATATTACGGTTACAAGGCTATCGGAAACAGAATTTCTGGTTATCACCCCTGCGGCCACTATTCGCCGCGATTTGGGCTGGATTAAGCGCCATATTCCTGAACAGGCTCATTGCATGGCCATAGATGTAACGGTTTGCGAAGCGGTTATTGCTGTGATGGGGCCAAATGCACGTGATATCCTGCAAGCTGTTATCCCTCAGTCACTGGCAAAGGATGATTTTGGCTTTGGACAGGCACGCGAAATTGAAATTGGCCAGGCGATAGCCCGCGCCCACCGTGTATCCTATGTCGGGGAATTGGGCTGGGAGATTTATGTCAGTGCGGAAATGGCCGAATATGTCTTTGATGTGGTGATGGAAGCTGGCGCAGATAAAGGGCTGACGCTGGCCGGGATGCATGTGCTGGATAGTTGCCGTATGGAAAAGGCGTTCCGCCATTTTGGCCATGATATCAGTGATGAGGATCATATATTGGAAGCCGGGCTGGGCTTTGCGGTGAAGACAGAGAAAACACCCTCTCAATTTGGCGAATTTATCGGCCGTGATGCGGTATTGCGCAAAAAGGAAGCCGGGCTGGAGAAGCGCTTACTGCAATTCCAGCTACAGGATGCAGCCCCCCTTCTCTATCACAATGAGCCAATTTTAAAAGATGGCAAAATTGCAGGCTATCTAACCTCTGGCAATTATGGCCATTATCTGGGCGGGGCTGTGGGTCTGGGCTATGTCGCCTGCGAGCGGGCAGAAAGTGCGGCCGATATGCTGGCGGCCAGCTATCAGATAGATGTGGCAGGAGAGCTTTGTGCCGCCACAGCCAGCCTGAAACCGCTCTATGACCCAACCGGTGAGAAGATGAAGGGGTAAGCCTAGCTTGCAACGGCGGCAAGGGCGATAGAGGCAAGGCGCGCGGCAGGCGGGTCAGCCCGGCTGGTCAGCAATATTGGCACAGCCCCCCCCAGCACAATCCCGGCCGCACAGCCGCCGCCCAGATAGACCAGCGCTTTATACAGGATATTGCCACTAACAATATCAGGGACAAGCAGACAATTTGCATCGCCAGCTACTGTATCGCCTGTAATCCCCTTGGCCGCAACCGCATCGGCAGATAAGGCCAGATCAAAAGATAAAGGCCCTGATATATCGATATCGGCGAGATGGGTTTTTGCCCATTTTGCGCGCTCGGCCGCCGCCATAGAGGCTGGCATCGATGCTATCGGTGTTTCTGTGGCTGATAATATCGCCAGTTTCGGGCGCGCATGGCCCAGCTTTTTTGCCAGTGCGCACATCTCGGTCATAGACTGGTTCTGGGTTTTTTCATCCGGCGTTACATTCACAGCCGCATCCGATACCAAAATCGGCCCTGCCCCGCTATCCGGCGGATAAATCGCAAAAATATGCACCAGACGATTGCCAATGCGCAAGCCCACCTCGCGGTTCAGCAAGGCGGCCATAAATACATCTGTATGCAGCTGGCCTTTCATCACCGCCCCGATAGGCTGGTCAGATTGTCCGCTCAAGCTGGATTTCAGCATATCTGCTGCCACAGACGCAGCTTCGGCCTCACCTGTTGCTGAAATCACTGTAATATCAGACAGATCCCAGCCCAGCGCGGCAGCTTCTGCCTCAATCACGTCAGCTTCGCCAACCAAAACAGGCTGGGCAATCCCTGCCTGATAGGCATCAAAGGCCGCTGCCATAGGCAGAGGGGCTGATGCCCGCACCACCAACAGGTTCAGCCTGCCCCTATCGCGTGCCGCCGCCAGCAACCCTTGCGGGCATTCTGCCTGCACAGGGTGGATAAAATTCTGTGCAGGCGTTTTCGTGTCTGAGGGCGTTAAAGTCATTACAAAGGACAGGCCAGAGAGGTTCTAGACGGTTTGCGGACGGAAATCAGCCGGATCAATCCCTGCCACCGCCACAGGTGTCTTCATCGCATCACGGCGGAAAGGCTCGCCCAATTCCTGATTCAGGATAACCT
>JAURQT010000157.1 GCA_030835985.1 Alphaproteobacteria bacterium | reverse complement strand
GATGGTCGGCCTGGTCGCGCGGCTGATCCAGATGGAAGGGCATCTGGCCGCCTTGCGCAAGGCGATGGAAACCGCCCCTGCTGCCCCCGCCGCCCTTTGCCCTAATTTCCTATCCGCCCCCCATATTCTGACCCCCATAAAAAAAGCAGAGCCCCGAAGCCCTGCTTTTTTTCTCGTCTGCCCCCGATGGAGCATCAGAACATTAGAAATGCATCGAATTGGTGGCCGGATTTTTGGCGATTGGCGGGGAAAATTTGGTCAGGTCAATCCCTTCAACGGCTTGTTTATATTCCTCGGCCGTGGGGGTGCGCCCCAAAATAGCCGACAACACCACCACCGGGGTAGAGGCCAGCAGCGACTCGCCCTTTTTATCGGCTGAATCCTCGACCACCCGGCCTTTGAACAGGCGCGTAGAGGTCGCCATTACCGTATCGCCCCTTGCCGCTTTTTCCTGATTGCCCATACACAGATTACAGCCCGGGCGTTCCAGATACAGGATATTTTCATATTCGGTGCGCGAGGCCTGTTTCGGGGCGCTATCATCAAATTCAAAGCCGGAATATTTTTGCAATATTTCCCAATCGCCCTCGGCCTTCAGCTCGTCAATGATGTTATAGGTAGGGGCGGCCACCACCAACGGGGCGTTAAAGGCCACCTTGTCCTGCCGGGCTTCCAGATTGCGCAGCATTTGTGCAACGATTTTAATATCGCCCTTATGCACCATACAGGAACCAACAAAGCCCAAATCCACCTTTTTATCGCCATGATAATAGGAAATCGGGCGGATAGTATCATGGGTATAACGCTTGGATATATCGGCATTATGCACATCCGGGTCGGCTATCATCGGCTCGTTAATCGCGTCCAGATCGACCACCACTTCGGCAAAATATTTAGCCGTTTCATCGGGGGCAAGGGCAGGTCTTTCGCCTGACCTTATCTGGGCAATCCGGTTATTGGCGATATCCACCAGCCCGGCCAGCATCGCCTTGTCATTATCCATGCCCTTATCGATCATGCCCTGAATACGGTCACGGGCAATTTCCAGCGAGCCGATAAGCGTCTCATCCTGTGAAATACAGATAGAGGCCTTGGCCTTCATCTCGGCCGTCCAGTCGGTAAAGGTAAAGGCCTGGTCAGCCAGCAACGTGCCGATATGCACCTCTATCACCCGCCCCTGAAAGACATTATCGCCAAATTGCTGTAACATCTGGGCCTGGGTGGCATGTACCACATCACGGAAATCCATATGGGCGGCCATGCTGCCCTTGAACACTACCTTGACTGTCTCGGGGATAGGCATGGTGGCCTCACCTGTTGCCAGCGCCAGCGCAACCGTGCCGGAATCTGCCCCAAAGGCTACCCCTTTGGACATTCTGGTATGGGAATCCCCGCCAATGATAATCGACCAGTCATCGACCGTAATATCATTCAGCACCTTGTGGATCACATCCGTCATGGCGTGATATTCATCTTTTGGATCGCGCGCGGTAATCAGCCCGAATTTATGCATAAATTTCATCAGCCGCGGGGTGTTTTCCTGGGCCTTGAAATCCCACACAGAGGCGGTATGACAACCAGATTGATAGGCACCGTCAATGGTGGGCGAGATAAGTGTTGCCGCCATCGCTTCCAGCTCCTGTGCAGTCATCAGGCCAGTGGTATCTTGCGATCCCACAATATTGACCTTTACCCGCGCATCCGAGCCGGCATGTATCACCTTATCGCTATCGCTGCCAGCGGCATTGGCATTAAAGATTTTTTCGACCGCGGTCAGACCCTGGCCTTCATGCGAGATAATCTTTGACGGGGCAAAGACAGTGGCAGGTTCAACGCCCAATGTCCGGGCAGCAAAACTTTGCAGCTTTTTGCCAAACACAATGGCATAAGAGCCGCCTGCCTTGACAAATTCCAGCTTTTGCGGGGTAAAAGAAGGGCCCAAATCGACCAGCTCATCGCCCTCATCATCGCTGAACAGCTTTTTCTTTTTCGTATCAATGGTCAGCACCGTGCCGGTATCGACCGCATATTTTTGTTCCAGAACCGGATTGCCATCATTATTCAGAATAGGCTCACCCTTATCATCCAGCTTTTTGACCCAGTTTTTCAGGTCAATCCCGATACCGCCTGTCACCCCGACAGTGGTCTGGAAAATCGGAGAAATGCCATTTGTGCCAGCCACAATCGGGGCAATATTCACAAACGGGATATAGGGACTGGCCTGTTTGCCTGTCCATAGCGCGACATTATTAACGCCTGACATACGCGATGAGCCAACACCCATTGTCCCTTTTTCGGCCACCAGCATCACCTGCTTGTCCGGATGCTGCAGTTTCAGGGCTTCAATTTCCTTTTGTGCCTGTTCGGATATCATGCATTTACCATGCAATTCGCGGTCAGAGCGCGAATGAGCCTGATTGCCAGGCGACAGCAAATCGGTTGAAATATCCCCTTCGGCGGCGACATAGGTCACCACCTTAATCTTTTCATTTATATCCGGCAATTTGGTGAAAAATTCGGCCGCCGCATAGCTTTTCAGGATATCACTGGCCAGCGTATGGCCTTTTTTATGGGCGTCAGCCAGACGCGCGGTATCCGCCTCATATAAAAAGACCTGGCTTTTCAGCACATCTGCGGCACTGGCAGCGATATCGCCCTGTCCGTCCAGTGCCAGATCCAGCAACACTTCAATCGAGGGGCCGCCTTTCATGTGCGAGAGCTGCTCAAAGGCAGATTCAACAGAAATCTCGGCTACTTCAATGTTTCCTGAAATGATATCTTTCAGAAATTTGGCCTTAACCCCTGCTGCGCTGGTCGTGCCGGGCAGGGTGTTATAGACCAGAAAATCCAGACAGGCCGCACGGTGGGGGCTGGCCGCATCCGTGATATGACCGATTGATTCTGTGGTCAGCGCGCCATCATCAATCGGCTTCGGCTTTAAATCCTGTTTTTTGCGTTCTTCAATTTCTGCAAGATAATCATCAAATAGGCTCATCACTTCCCCCTTGTAAATAGCGTATTTATCCGCTCATGGCCTGTCCCGGGCGGTCATCAGAATTGCCCGCGGGAAAAACCCTGCCTCAGCTTGCCAGCCGGATATACACGAAAATGTCGAAAATGGCCGCAAGAGGAGCGCCTGCATACGGTCAACCGCATCATAGCAAATATTCCGGCAAACTTCCAGACCCGATAGCATGGCGTCTCCAGGTGCGGTCATTTGCTCCCCTGACCTGACGTGCAGGTGCAAAAAAGCTAGACCGGCCGGGCAATGCCCCGTAAATATGGGGGTATGACGATAACGATAACATCGCTGGCCCTGCAGCGCGGCACAAGATGGCTGTATGCAGATATCACCTTGCAGATACAGCCAGGGGAGGTAGTGGTGTTGCGCGGGGCAAATGGCAGCGGGAAATCCAGCCTGTTGCGGGCGGTTGCCGGCTTTCTGCCGCTTGCCGAGGGGGCGGTTCTGTTTCAGGGCAAAAAGCTTGACCTGCAAGATGCTGACTGCCCTGTCCGGACAAGCTGGTATGCCCAGAGCGACGGGTTAAGCGGCGCGTTTACCGCCCGTCAAAATCTGGTGCTGATGGCGGGGCTGGCCAATCAAACAGGCGATATCACCGATATGCTGGCAAGGGATATTTTTGGCCTGTCTGAATTTCTGGACAGCCAGACACGGTATCTTTCCACTGGCCAGCGCCAGAGGCTGGCCTTAAGCTGCCTGCAATTTAATATGGGTGCCGGGGCGTTCTGGCTATTGGATGAGCCAAATAGCGGGCTGGACGCACAAGGCAGGACAGCGTTTGAAACCGCCCTTCATGCCCACAGGCAGGCAGGCGGCTATGCGCTGATGGCCAGCCATATTCCCCTGTCAGACACGCTGCCCCACAGGGTGTTTGATATTGGCGGGGCAGTGCTATGAGAGGGTTTTTTGCTTTCCTGTCCAGAGAATATCGCCTCAGCCTTGCCCGGTTGGGCGACCATCTAACCCAAAGCGCCTTTTTTGTGATGCTGGCCACTTTATTTCCATTGGCGGTAGGCCCTGCCCCTGATTTGCTGCGCCAATTGGGGGTCTCGATTATCTGGATTGCCGCAATATTGAGTGCGCTGCCCTCCTTTGACCGGCTATTTGCCGATGATTATCGCGGCGGCTGGCTGGAACAAATCTGCCTCAGCCATTTATCGCTTCATGCCTATGTGCTGGCAAAAATCGCCAGCTGGTATTTATTCTCGCTGGTGCCGCTGATTATCGCAGCCCCCCTATTGATGCTGTTTTTCGGCCTGCCCTGGATGCTGGCATGGCCGCTTATCATCAGCCTGGCGTTGGGTCTGGCTGCATTAATGCTGCTTGGGGCGATGGCCAGTGCGTTGACGCTGGGGGCGCGGCGCACCGCGATGCTGGTGGCCTTGCTGATATTGCCGCTGGCCATTCCGATAATCGTTTTTGGCGTGATGGCAGGGCAATCTGTCTTGCTGGGTCAAGCGGCATCCGCCCATTTCAGCCTATTAAGTGCTTTAGTGCTTTTCCTTCTTGTGGTAAGCCCTGTTGCAGCGGTGGCCGCATTGCGTTCTGCTCTGGAAGAGGGATAGCGTTGCCTGGTTTAACTGATGATAAAAAACAAAGGATTCTAGAGACTTAGTAATGGCAGGTTTTTTTGACTTTATGGCAAATCCAACACGCTTTCAGGCTATTGCCCGGCCGGTGCGTGGGCTCTGCTTTTTTATCTCTGTTATCTGTTTTTTATATGGGCTGTATCTGTCCTTATTTGCCTCGCCAGCCGATTATCAGCAAGGCGAGGCGGTGCGGATTATGTATGTCCATGTTCCGTCTGCCTGGATAGGGCTATCCAGCTATTTGGGGCTGGGGATTTGTGCGCTTTTCTATCTGGTATGGCGCCACCCCCTTGGCGATATCGCGGCACGTGCCATTGCCCCTATCGGGGCGGGTTTTGCCGGCCTGACGCTGATAACCGGCAGCCTGTGGGGCTATCCGATTTGGGGAACATGGTGGGTATGGGATGCCAGGCTGACCTCCATGCTGGTGCTGTTTTTCTTTTTCATTGGCTATATCGCACTGGCAAACGGGTTTGAACGCCCCGAGCGCGGCGCACGTATGGCCGCCATTCTGGCCCTGATCGGCTGTATCAATTTACCGATTGTAAAATTTTCAGTGGATTGGTGGAATACCCTGCACCAGCCTGCCAGTATCCTGCGTTCAGGCGGCATAGCCATTGATAGCAGTATGTTATGGCCATTAATGACAATGTTTGCCGGTTTTCAGGCCTTTTTTATCTGGATTGTGTTGCATCGCATGGCCTGGATGCTGGCGATGCGCAAGCTGGAAGCCCGGCAAAATAGCCGCGCCCGTGCCAGGCTGAAAGATGCAGGATAGAAAGGTCATCAGATGAGCGCACAAAGCTATGATTTTTATATCTTTGCCAGCTATAGCCTAACAGCCATTTTTATTTTTGCCGCTGGCCTTCATAGCTGGCGAAAAGCCAAAATCATCGCGGCAAAAAGCCGGCAGGATTAAGCGCTATTTCGGTTGCGCCGTCCGCCGCGCCGCCGCCCCGGATTATCCTCTGATGCCACATTATCGCTTAAATCGCGTGGCGGCAGGCTGACCGCCGCACTTAAAAAAGGATAGGGATCTGTTTTATGCGGAAAGGCCATTGCCCGCACAAAATGGTTTTGAAAATCTGCCTCGACAGCGGTTTCAATTTTTTCGATATGGCGCACTGTTTCTTCGATTGCACGGCGCTGATCAGTGTTTAACAGTGCCATACGCGCCCCTGCACCCGCCGAATTCCCAGCCGCTATTACCTTATCCAGCGGGCAATCCGGTACCATCCCCAAAATCATCGCATATTTAGGATCGATATAAGAGCCAAACGCCCCGGCCAGAATAACCCTGTCCACCCTTTCCAATTGCATCTTATCCATCAGCAAGCGAAAACCGGCATGCAAGGCGGCCTTGGCCAACTGGATAGCGCGAACATCATTTTGCAAGATGCTGACTGTATCGGTGATATGATAGCTAAAGGTGCGGCCATTTGCGCGAATTCTATCTGTGCGGCTGGCCAGATTGCCATCTATCACCCCTTCGGCACTAATAATGCCGGCCAGATACATCTCGCCCAATGCCTCAATAATACCAGAGCCGCAAATGCCGGTAATGCCGGTATCTTTTATCGCATCGGCAAAACCTTCCTCATTAGACCAGATATCACTGCCGATCACCGAAAAGCGCGGCTCTAATGTTTCAGGGTCAATGCGCATCCGTTCTATGGCACCGGGGGCAGCGCGCTGGCCTGCACTGATTTGTGCGCCTTCAAAGGCCGGCCCTGTTGGCGAGGAAGCGGCCAGCAACCTGTCTTTATTGCCCAGCACAATTTCAGCATTTGTGCCAACATCTATCAACAGGCTGATATCCTCGCGGTTTTGCGGGCCTTCTGCCAGCACAACCCCTGCTGCATCTGCCCCGACATGCCCGGCAATACAGGGCAGAACATAGACCATACTGCCCGGATGCAGGCGTAAATCAATTTCAGAAGCACGCATTTCAGCCGCGCTATCGATGGCAAGGGCAAAAGGCGCACCGCCCAGCTCAATCGGGTCAATCCCCAATAACAGGTGATGCATCACAGGATTGCCAACCAGCACAATTTCCAGCACATCTTCTGGCTCACAGCCTGCCTGTTTTGCCCCGCCTTCCAGCAATTGTTGCAAGCCATCGCGCACCGCTTTGGTCATCTCGCCCGCACCGCCCTCATTCATCAGCCCGTAAGATACACGGCTCATCAAATCCTCGCCAAAGCGGATTTGCGGGTTCATAATGCCGGTGGCGGCCAGCACTTCGCCTGTATTCATATCGCAAAGCTGGGCAGAAATAGTGGTCGAGCCCACATCAATTGCCGCCCCTAATATCTGGGTCTTAAGACCTGGCCAGATAGCGATAATTTGCTGGCCATCGCGCAAGCCGACCGTGATTTGCCATTTGCCTTTACGCAGACAGCCTTGCAAGCTCTGCAAGACATGAACCGCACAGCTAACCTCGCCTTTGACCCTGTCTGGCCATTGCGTGTGTAACGCCTCTATGACGCGGCGCAAATCGCCTGACGGCTCATGCATATCCGGCTCGCGCACCTCGATAAAACAAAGTCGTATCGGCGGGTTAAGGGCTATCTCGCGATTATCGGCTGCTTTGCGTACCAGCTGGTTATGTACCTGGCTGGTTGCCGGGACATCTATTACCAGATTATTCTGAATGACACATTGACAGGCCAGGCGCCGTCCGGCCGGCAGGCCGCGCTTTTCTGCATAGCGTGCCTCAGAGGAAGAAGGGGCGGATAAAGAAGCCGCAGAAGAGGTTATCCCATGTTTGGCAAATTGCCCTTCGCCCACATCGATTTGGCAGCGGCCACACATCGCCCGGCCGCCACAGACAGAATCGATATCCACCCCCAATTGACGGGCAGCCTGCAACAGATTTGTTCCTGTTACCACCTGACCCTGGCGGCCAGAAGGCGTGAAAACAATCTTCACCTCTTTTGGGCTGGATGCCGTTTTGCCATCCGATTCTGCGCCATTTTTATCTGTCATAAAATAACCGCTCCTATCGCTGGCAGGTTCAGGCTCTGGCGGGTTCAGGCTCTGGCACGTCTTCTGGTCTGGCGACGCTCGCGCTGGCCACTGCCTTCTGCTGGTACTTCCCTGAATTTAGAGATCCATTTCCGGCATTCCGGGTCAACACCGTTCATCACATTCGCGCCCATAATCGCGGTCATTTCCTCGCTATGCAGCGGGTTCATAATCGCAGAGGTCATGCCCGCCCCTGCTGCCATGGACAAAAAGGCGGCATTCATACCATGACGGTTTGGCAGACCAAAAGAAATATTGGATGCCCCGCAAGTGGTGTTCACCTTTAGCTCTGTGCGCAGGCGCGTGATCAGATCAAGAGCGGTTCGCCCGGCCATATTAATCGCCCCTACCGGCATAATCAGCGGATCAACCACGACATCCTCGCGCGGGATACCGTAATCTGCGGCACGTTCAACAATCTTTTTAGCCACATCAAAACGCACATTGGCATCTTCTGAAATGCCGGTTTCATCATTGGATATGGCGACAACAGCCGCGCCATATTTTTTTACCAGCGGCAAAACCACTTCCAGCCGCTCTTCCTCACCTGTCACCGAATTGACCAGCGCCTTGCCCTGATAAACAGACAAGCCTGCTTCCAGAGCCGCCACAATAGAGCTATCAATCGCCAGGGGGACATCCACCACCGATTGTACCAGCTTTATTGATTCTGCCAGAATAGCTGGCTCATCTGCCATCGGGATACCGGCATTGACATCCAGCATGGTTGCCCCTGCTTCAACCTGTGCCAGCGCATCCGATATCACCCGGCTGTAATCGCCTGCGGCCATTTCTGCTGCCAGTAATTTTCGCCCGGTCGGATTGATACGCTCGCCGATGACACAAAAAGGCGCGTTAAAGCCAATGGTAATTTCCTTGCTATGTGAAGAGATAATCGTGTTTGTCATCATACCAGCCTTTATCTATTGGGAAGAAAATTTAATAAAAGATTACGCGCCTTGCACCTCAAAACCGCCCTTTGGTAGCAGCCGGATATTGCCTTGTTCGACCGCTTTGGCATAGGCAGCTGTTTTGGCAAAACCGCCAAACGGATAATAATGGAAATGTTGCAGCAAGCAGGTGTTATCTGCTGCCATCCCCTCTGCCAGCCCGGCCAGCAATTCATGCGGGGATTGCACCGTCATTAATTTTGCCACATTGCGTGCCTGTTTGGCGATAAAGCGCATGGAAGGGCCAATGCCCGATATCTGGGCAAATCTGAACAGGGTTTTAATCGTGGCAGGGCCTGGAATTCCGATACGGATAGGCAGCTGATTGCCCGCATCACGAATGGTTTTTTCCCATGCCAGAACCGCTGCTGCATCAAAACAGAACTGGGTTTCCATATAAAGAGAAAGCCCCTCTTTTCGGGCAAAGTCATTTTTCTGCGCAATCGCCTGTGCCAGCTGATCAGCGCTGATATCGGGGCTGCCTTCGGGATGGCCGGAAACGCCAATATGGGTGATACCATATTTCTGGATAAGGCCGGTTTCCAGCACCTGCATGGTGCAATCAAATTCGCCAACCGGATTATCCACCCCGCCGCCAATTACCAGCACTTCGCGGACATTGGCCTCACCAGTCATACGCTTTAATAAATCATCCAGCTGTTCTGTGTTTTGCAAGGAACGTGCAGCGATATGGGGCACGGCGTTCATGCCGTCATCTGCCAGCCTTTTCGCCGTGGCGATGGTATCAAGCGGGTCAGAGCCAGGCAGAAATGTTACATTAACTGTTGTGCCTTCATCCAGAATCCCGGCAAAGCTCTCAATTTTGGTTGCCCCTGCGGGGGTAACTTCAATTGACCAGTCAGACGCGGATTTAGCAATATCTTCGATAGTTACGGGCATTACACTAATTTGCTTTTCAATCTGTTTTATCCGCGATAACTGTTACCTGTCCCATGGGAATAAGATTGCCAGCTATCGCCTTTCATCTGTCCAATCCCGACATGGATGATTTAGTGTGCCGGCGTGGCCCGTCCACCCGCCGCCACCAGTGCGGCCAGCGCTGGCCCGTCACATTCTGTCTCTATCTGTTTGGCGGCGGCTTCGGCTTCGGCTTGCAGATCATCTGAACATTCACGGGGTTGTCCGCGCCGCCACTCGGCCAGATAATCATCGGTGCTGTCTGCCCCGTCGCGCATGGCCGCTTCATCAATGGCAAGGGCAAACCGGCGATGCAGCTCGATTTTAGCCTGTTGACGATTACGTCCACGCCCGGTTTCGGCAACAATCTGGGCTGGAATATCCCGCCAGTAAATCACAGTAAGGCTGGCCATCATACCCCTCATTCAGCAGATTTCAGGAAAAGTAAGAAAAGGCGTGCGCCGCCCCCCTAGGCCGCGCCGGCCTCGCGTCTTTTTGCAATCAGGGCTTTTGCTGTTTCCACTGCAACCGCGGCATCACGGCAATAGGCATCCGCCCCAACCGAATCGCCAAACGCCTCATTCAGAGGCGCACCGCCAACCAGCACGATATAATCATCGCGGATGCCCTTTTCGATCATCGCATCCACCACCACCTTCATATAGGGCATCGTGGTTGTTAACAAAGCAGACATACCCAAAATATCCGGCTGGTGTTCTTCCAGCGCTTCCAGGTAATTTTCAACCGGGTTATTAATGCCCAGATCGATGACTTCAAACCCTGCCCCTTCCAGCATCATGGAAACCAGGTTTTTGCCGATATCGTGAATATCGCCCTTTACCGTACCAATAACAACCTTGCCCACGCGCGGCGCACCTGTTTCCGCCAATAAGGGGCGCAGAACCCCCATACCGGCCTTCATCGCATTGGCCGCCATCAGCACTTCGGGGACGAATAAAATACCATCGCGAAAATCAATGCCGACAATCGTCATCCCCTCGACCAGCGCTTTGGTTAAAACATCATAAGGTGTCCATCCCCGCCCTAGCAGGATATTTACCCCTTCAACGATTTCCTCTTGCAACCCGTCATACAGGTCATCATGCATCTGCTGAACCAGTTCATCATCATCTAGCTCGGATAAGATAATATCATCATCGGACATATCAGACTCCCCTTAACCCCTGTATAAATTACAACAAACATAAATCACAACAAACATAAATTACAGCAAACATAAATTACAGCAAACGCTGGTATATGTTAGCTGGCTTGAACCACAAGCCCATTTCCCATCATTAGGGCGAGCCATAATCAGAACGGCTTTTAACCCCGACTTTTACTATCACAGGTACGACATTTTGCTAAAATTTAGTGTCTTTTCGCCTTTTGGAAAGCCCGAAGAGGGATGTTTTTTAACCAGTACCGGCTGGGCAGATAGCTGGCAAGAGGCCTGTTTGCGCACGCCCAGCAATTCCAGCAAGGTCTGGGTCGGGCGGGCTTTATTCAGGGTATAGACATGATATCGGCTCACCCCTTCTGCGTTCAGGCGCAACCATAAATCCAGCAAAACCGAGAGGGCGTGTGCCTCGGCAAGATCACTATTGGCGGTTTTATCCAGCTCTTTTTGCAAGGCAGGCGGGATATATACGCCGCATTGTCTGGCAAAATTTTGCATTTTCTGCGCGTCCTGAAAGGCCAGAATCCCCGGAATAAGACGGTCTGCAAAACCGAATTTATCCAGCCGGTCACGCAATTTCAGGAAATGATCGGCATCAAAAAAGAATTGGGTTATCGCCTCGGATGCCCCTGCATCAAATTTGGCCAGCAACCAGTCAAAATCTGCATCCGCATCTTTGGCATCTTTATGAACATCCGGATAGGCGGTGGTGCGGATTACATCAAAGCCCATCTCTTTGACAGCAGTGATAAATTCAACGCTATTGGCAAAGGCCTGTCTATTGGCAGTGGCGCTCCCCCCGGTTTTCGCAGCATTGACTATCTCGTCCCCGCGCAAGGCCAAAATCTGGCGAATGCCGATATCCTTAAACCGCTCCAGGCTGGCCATCACATCCGCCCGGCTCTGGGCTGAATAGGTGATATGGGCCATTACCTCTGTCTGATATCTGTTCTGGATAGCTTTGGCGGTCGCGGCTGTACCATCGCGCGAGCTGCCCCCTGCCCCATAGGTCACCGAAATAAATTCAGGGTTATAGGCGGCCAGCCCTTCCAGATCGCAAAGCAGGGCCTCTTGCCCCGCAGCGGTTTTGGCCGGAAACACTTCAAAAGACAGCTTTGCCTGTCTGCCGGCTGGATACGGCAAGGCAGATGCGCCCATTTCACCGACATCATTCAGCGGGTAAATTCCATTTATCGACGCACCATTTGGTGTGGGTTTAGCCGGCATTTCGCTCTCCTTTAAAATAATTCTTTCAGGATAATAGGCAAAGCTGTAACATGAAGCTAATTCATAATTTACATATAGTTTATGAGAAATATTAATGAATATCGAGATCAAGCATCTGCGTACCATTCTGGCCATCCATGAGGCGGGATCGCTGCAAAAGGCCACAGAAAAGCTGAATATGACGCAATCTGCCCTCTCGCATCAATTGCGCCATATCAGGGAGCAGATTGGCGTTGAGATTTTTGTTCCGGAAACCCGCCCGCTAAAATTATCCCCCGAAGGGCTGGAGCTGGTAGAAGCGGCCAGACGAATTCTGCCAGAGATGGAAAAATTAAAATCCCGCTTTATTGATTTACGCTCCGGCCAGACAGGACGGCTTTTTATCGCCATTGAATGTCATGCCTGTTTTGAATGGCTGTTTCCGGTATTGAACCAGTTTCGCGACCATCACAGCAATGTGGATGTGGATATCAAGCCTGGCCTGGCGTTCAAAGCGATTGAGGCACTGCAAGCCGAAGAGGTGGATCTGGTCATTTCCGCAGACCCGGAAAATCTGGCAGATGTGGATTTCCACGAATTATTTACCTATGAGCCGACTTTTATTGCAGCAAAGAACCATCCCTTATCCGCCCGCCCCTATATCGAGGCAGCAGATTTTGCCGATCAGAACGTCATCACCTATCCTGTACCAAAAGAACGGCTGGATCTGTTTAGTCAGATATTATTGCCAGCCGGCATAGAGCCTTTATCCGTGCGCCAGATAGAGCTGACTTCTGTTATCCTGTTGCTTGTCGGGGCAAATAAGGGGGTCAGTGTTCTGCCAGACTGGGTGTTGCACAGCTCGCGCGAGACAGAAAACCTGACGCAAAAAAAATTAACCAAAAACGGGGTGAAACGAAAGCTTTATGCGGCGGTGCGGCGGCGTGATAGCGATAAGCTCTATATAGAGACCTTTTTATCGCTATCGAAAAATATCCTCTCGCACCTCACCGGCTAAGCGGTAAAACCTTGCTTAGCGGCTCAGATTACCGTGCTTTTTCATAATCGGGATGGTCAACAGGGCAAAGCCCATGGAAATGCCTGTCAGGCCAAATGCCTTGAAAGTCACCCAGCCATCATCCGAGAGGTTGCGCCAGGCAATTTCATTCGCCATCGCCGAGATCACAAACATCATCACCCAAATCCAGGTCACCTGTCGCCAACCGATAGCCGAAAGCTGTAGCTGGTTAGACAGCATCGCCTTTAGCGGATTGCGGCCGATAAGCTGTCCGCCTGCCAGCACCGCAGCTATCAGCAGGCTGATAACAGTTGGTTTAATCTTGATAAAGACAGGGTCATTGAAAAAGATGGTCAAACCGCCAAAAAAGGCCACTGCAATCCCGCCAAACAGCGCCATCATCGGTATCGTGCGATCCCATATCCAGGACAGGGAGAGCGCGATAATTGTCGCCACAACCAGCACCCCTGTTCCCCACATAATCCCGACAAAATAATTGGTGATAAAAAACAGGATTAACGGGCCATATTCCAGTATCGGACGGTGTTTTTTCTGCTCGGGTATGGAAGAATTTTCTGTTGTCATGATAAAGCTGTTACGCAACCTTTCTATTAGAAGAAGCACCCTGCCGGGCAGAAGAAGCACCCTGCCGGGCAAGACAAATTTTCGCTGTTTCGGCAATCAGGGACGCATGAGCGGTACCCTGGCGTGCCTGCTCACCAAGCGTGCGCCGCCAATAGCGCGCGCCTTTCAGACCGGTAAACAGACCCAGCATATGCCGGGTAATACTGTGCAAGCGCACCCCTTTTTGTGCGGCTGTTTTGGCATAACAGCTCATTTCCTCGGCTATTTGCTGTATATCAGCCAGTTCATGGCCAAACATTTCAGCCGACATCGCCGCCAGCTCACGCGGGGTTTTATAGGCCGCCCGGCCGATCATCACCCCGCAAAACGCGCCTTTTTCGCTGGCAGCACGAATATCTTCTGCGGTTTCCAGCCCGCCATTTAAAATGATATCCAGCTCTGGATACTCTGCGGCCAGCCGGGCTGCGCGGTCATAATTCAGGGGCGGGATTTCTCTGTTTTCCTTGGGGCTGAGACCATTTAGCCAGGCCTTTCTGGCATGCAGATATATTATTTTCACCCCTGCTTTTATCTGCGCTTCGACAAAATGATTTAGCCCTGCCACCTCGTCCATATCATCAATGCCAATGCGGCATTTTATCGTAATCGGCCGGTCTGTCTCGGCCTGCATGGCGGCCACGCATTTAGCGACCAGCTCTGGCTCGGCCATCAGGCTTGCCCCGAAACACCCTGCCTTTACCCGCGGCGAGGGACAGCCCACATTCAGATTTATCTCATCAAAGCGGAAATCGCGCACCGCCCGCACCGCTGCGGCCAGCCTGTCCGGTTCCGATCCGCCAAGTTGCAGCGCCAGGGGATGCTCTGTCAGGTCATGCTCACAAAACCGTTCCGCCCCGGCATGTAAAATCGCCTCTGCTGTGACCATTTCGGTGAATAACAGGGCATTAGGCGATAGGAGGCGATGAAAATAGCGGCAATGGCGATCTGTCCAGTCCATCATCGGCGCAACGCAAAGGCGTCTGTCGATCGCATCATTTTTAAAAGATGGCGGCTTGAACATATTTTATCTGCCTTTATCCCGGCCAAAAATTCGCACAAAAAATTACACCGCGCACCATATCAGCATGGCCGAATTTCTGCAACCAGCAGGGCTTCAGGCTTGGCAAGTCTGCATTCAGACAGTAGGGTGGCGAGAAAAAAATTTTACCAATATCTGCCTAAACCAATATCTGAATAATCTTTAAAAAAAATCAAAGAGGCTGAAGTGCAAACAAAAAAACTGGGATGGTCTTCGCTGGAAGTCAGTAAGCTATGTTTGGGAACAATGACCTGGGGAGAGCAAACCACGCCAGAAGAAGGCTGGCGGCAACTGGATACCGCCCTTGCCCATGGCATTAATATTATTGATACAGCAGAGATGTATCCCACTAACCCGATGCGCGCAGAAACCTCGGGCAATTCAGAGCGGGTTATTGGCAATTGGCCAGGCATTAAAAAACGCCGCGAGGAGCTGGTTATCGCCACCAAAATTACCGGCGAAGGCCATCGTTTTGTGCGCGATGGGGCGCCTATTTCCTCTGCCACTATTCGTCTGGCAGTTGAAAATTCCCTGCGTGCCATGAATACAGATTATATTGATATTTATCAGCTGCACTGGCCCAATCGCGGCTCTTATATGTTCCGTAAAAACTGGCAATATGACCCCAGCGGACAGGATAGCACAGCCTTTATCGAGCATGTTGAGGATGTGCTGGAAGAGATGGGCAAGCTGGTTGCCGCAGGTAAAATCCGCTATTTTGGCCTGTCCAACGAAAGCGCCTGGGGCAGTTCGGTCTGGCTACAGGCAGCAAAGGCTAAAAATTTGCCGCGCGTCCTGACCATCCAGAATGAATATAGCCTGCTTTGCCGGTTATTTGATCTGGATTTGGCAGAGCTTTGCCACCATGAACAGGTCGATTTGCTGGCCTTTTCCCCTCTGGCAGCCGGCTTGCTGACCGGCAAATATCAAAATAATGCTACCCCGGATGGCTCGCGCATTCTGGCAACCCCCGGCCTTGGCGGGCGCACAGGTGAACGTGTCTGGCCGGCTATTGATGCCTATCTGGCCATCGCGCGTAAATACGGGCTGGATCCTGTGCATATGTCTCTAGCCTGGGCGATGATGCGCCCGTTTATGGGGTCGGTTATTTTCGGGGCAACCAGACAGGGGCAGCTGGAGCATATCCTGAAAGGAGCCGAGATGCGCCTGAGCGAGGAAGTGATGGCAGAAATAGATACCGCCCATAAAGCCCATCCCATGCCATATTAGGCATTTGGATAAAGGCACAGAGCCACAAGCCCTATTTGGTTTTCCTATCGCCCCTTATCAGCGCCAGGCGGCGCGGTGATACCGCATTGGCATGGGCATCAAAGCCTTCATACCGGGCAAAAATTTCTGTTTTGGGCGCCATTTCAGCAAAGCCGGTTGCATCCACCCGGCCGATAGAGGCGGTGCGCATAAAATCATGTACGCCAAGCGGGGCATGGGCATGCGCCGCCCCCGAAGTGGGCAGTACACAATTTGGCCCCATCATATAATTCGCCAGCGAGCCGGCGGCATATTCGCCCAGCAATATTTCCGATGCGGTCTGGATAAAGGGCAGATGCCTGTCCGCCTCGCGCGAGAGTATCTGGCAATGTTCCGGCGCATAGTCATTGATAAAATCATAGGCCTGCTGTTCATTTTCTGCCAGCACAATGCCGCCATTCATGCCAGACAGCACGGCCAGCGCATAGGCTTGGCGTTCTGCTGACATATCTGCCAGAAATTCCGGCAGCGCGTCTATCACCCCTTTGGCCAGCGCTTCTGAACAGGTGACCAGAAAGCCGGAAGAATCTGCCCCATGTTCACATTCTATCAGGATATCCAATGCCGCTAATCTGGCATCCACACTATCATCGGCAAAGATAATCACCTCGCTGGGCCCGGCTGGCAGGCGCGATCCGATATCCCCGGCCAACAGCCTTTTTGCCGCCACAAAATAGGGGCTGCCCGGCCCTTCTATCTTGCGGCATTTAGGGATAGATTCTGTCCCAAAGGCAGCGGCGGCTACTGCTTGTGCCCCGCCTGCTTTGGCAATTTTTTCAACCCCCGCCAGACGTGCAGCGACCAGCGTGGCAGGGTCAATATCCCCATCCGGGCCAGGCGGGGTTAAAATCACCGGCTCTGGCACGCCTGCCACCACCGCAGGGATAGCCGTCATCAGGGTAACAGATGGAAAACTGCCCTTGCCCCTTGGGGAATAGAGCGCAACCTTGTCAATCGGAAAGGCACGTTCGCCCACCTCTATGCCCGGGCGAATTTCCATCCGCCAATCAGCGGGCGGTTTTTGTTTTTCATGAAAGCGGCGAATATTATCTGCGGCATATTCCAGCGCATTGATAAGCTCTGCGTCGAGCTTGTCAAAAGCCGCATCAATCTCCTGTTTGCTGGCCAAAAGGGATTTGCCGGTTAAATCGGCTTTATCAAATTGTCTGGCATAGTCTATGAGCGCGGCATCACCCCTTTGTTTAACCTGCTCGATGACCGGGGCAACGGCCGCCATAAAAGGGGCAAGATCATCTTCGGTGCGGCGTTGTAGCTCGGCAATTTGAGCAGGGCTATAGCTGGCAAGTTTGTGAAGGGCGATAGATTTTGTCATCAAATTTCAATTTTTTAGTCAATTGGTTTAGGCATCTGAAGCTGTCTTTGGCTGCATCATAGCTGGCCGCACCATAATATGTAAGACCTGGCTGAACATCTTTTTGTTTATATACCATCGAGGCCGGGCTTACAGGGCAAAGATATTGCGCCCTTCTTTGTCCTGAACAGAAACAATCCAGCAATCGGGATCATATTCGATCTCACGCCTCAGCCTGTCTTGTATATCTGCATGGCTGACCCAGCCCTCGCCGGTGATACAGACCCATTCATATTCATTCTCATAATTTAGCTGGCGTGCCAGCAAACGCATTTCAGACGGGCTTTTTTCGACCTCGACAAAAATGGTGCCTGCCCGTTCATCGCCCTTGCGCAAAATAGAGGCAAAAATACCGCAACCGGCTGCCCCGCGAAGGGCAGCACTGACAATCACATCTGTTGTTAATCTTGCCATTTATGCGTGCCTGTCACTTCCGGCCTTTTTTAAAAATCGGTACATCTGCCATTATTTTCCCAATCCCCGAAACGGGTCGGCTCTGGCCCTTTGGGCCCGCCACGCTCTATCGGGTCATTATTTTCCAGTGTATCTTCCGGTGTATCTTTGGGCGAGGCAGCATCTGTTTTGGCCTTTATTTCGGGCGATTTGGATTTATGTGTGGCTGGTTTTTTGTCTGTCATTTGCCTATTTCCTGTGCCATCAGGCTTGCGTTAAAAAAATTGCGTTGAAACGCCAGCTTGCCTAGTATGACATAAAATCAATCTGGCTAGAAGCAATCCCCCCCCCTTTTATATTTACACCAAAAAAAGACCCTTGCCGGCCTGTTTGGGATAGACAAAAAATCGTGGCTCTGTTCTATTGCCCGGCATGGAAAACCAAAACCGGCCGAAATTATCGCTGAAAGCAACGCCGAAAAAAACCGCGCCCAAAAAGCGGTCAAAAAACCGTGTGAAGACAGCGGCCTCCGGACAGAAAAAACACACCCCCGGCAACCCGGCCGCCTCGGCCGATAGCCGGCTTATCGCCTTTAACATTCTGGATGCTATCTTGAAACGCCAGCAAATGCTGGAAGCTGCCTTTGCCAGCAGTGACGGTTTTAAAGCACTGGACGGGCGCGATAAAGGCCTGGTCAGGCTGATTGTGGCAAGCTGTCTGCGCCGGCATGGCCAGCTATCTGCCCTGTTAAAGCCGATGATTTCCGAGCAAACAGCCGCCCCTGTTCAATTGGTGCTAAAAATCGGCATGACCCAATTGCTGTTTTCAGACCTCAGCCAGCATGCTGCCACTGATACAGCTGTTGAACTGGTAAAAAAAATTGGCTTTGAGCGCCAGTCAGGCCTTGTTAATGCGGTGTTGCGCCGGGTTATCCGTGAAAAAGATATGTTGCTGGCCAAAACAGACATCTGTGATAATCTGCCTCTGGAAATAAAACAGAGATGGCAGCAAAATTGGGGGGCAGAAAAAACCGCCAAAATAGCGGCCTTAATGGTACAGACCCCGCCTCTGGATATCACCGCTGCCAGCGATAGTGATACGCTGGCAAAAAAGCTGGATGGCACGGCTCTGAACAAGACAACTATTCGATGCCGGTTTGATGGCGATATCCGGAATATGCCGGAATATGAAAGCGGTATCTGGTGGGTACAGGATGCCGCGGCCGCCCTGCCGGTTCAACTGATGGGCAATGTATCGGGCAAAAATATCTGGGATTTATGTGCTGCCCCTGGTGGCAAGACCGCCCAGCTGATCGCCAATGGTGCAAATGTGACCGCGATTGATAAAGAAGCGGTGCGGATGGACAGGTTGCGTAGCAATCTTCGCCGATTAAATATGACAGCCAATCTGAAAGTGGCAGATATTCTGGATAACAGCTTTGAGCCAACAGCCAAAACAGGGGATATTGATATCATCTTGCTGGATGCCCCCTGTTCGGCAACTGGCACTATTCGCAGACGCCCCGATATTCTGGTGCGCGATGAGCGTCCGGATCTGGCCAGCCTGCAGGATATTCAACTTCAGATGCTGAAAAAAACCCTGAGCTGGGTCAAGCCGGATGGACAGGTTTTCTATGCCACCTGCTCGCTTGAGCCAGAAGAGGGCGAGGAAGTAATACGCATAATCCTGCACTATAATCTGGCAAAACTTATCCCCTTTACCCCGGATGAATTAGGGATATTTGCCAGCAGTTTAGCCCCGGAGGGCTGGGCGCGTATCCTGCCCGATTGCCTGACAGACGCCTGTCTGGACAGCCCGGAAGCAGCACTTGGAAATGATGGATTTTTCATTGCCAGATTAGCCCCGATTGCGGCATAAAGAAGAACCGCGATCATTTTTTACTCGCCAGGGGCATAACAGGAAGCTGCTTTGATGGATGCGAAGGCAAAGAAAACCGGGCAATCTGACAAAGACACACTTTCTTCTTCCGATATCTGGAAAATCAGCCAGCTGGAAACCCTTTATCGGCAATCGCGTCTATTTAGCTGGCAATTGCGTGCCACACCGCCCCAATTACCCCTGCCTGTTATTCCTGATTTATGGCGCGGAGAGGCTAAAATTGGCGCGGCTATTATGCAGAATATGTCGCCCTTTGCCGCTGATACAGAACAATTTGCCAGGTTTGACTGGATACGCGATTTACGCGATTATGGCGGGGCAGATGCGCGCATCACAGCCCGTAATATGATCGACAGATGGATGCAAGGCCACCGCCACTGGTCAGCGATGGCCTGGCGCCCCGATATTATGGGTGCGCGGCTGGCCAATTTGATTTTCACCTTTGGCTGGTTTGGCCAGTCTGCCGATACAGCCTTTCAGCAACGCATTGCTGCCATGATCGCCCTGCAACAACGCTGTCTGGCACTGGACTGGCAACGCCTGTATGCCCCGCTTGACCAGCTCATAGCTCTAAAAGGCCTTATCCTCAGCCAATTGGTGCAGATGCCTGCCACAGATAATATCCGCCGCAAGCGCGAGATAAGCGCGCTGTTTGATCTGTTAATTTCCAAAGTCAAAGGCCAGCTTAATCCCGATGGCGGACACCGCTCTCGCCAGGCTGAAATCCATCTTGATTTGCTAAAATTGCTGATTGAATGTCGCAGTGTTACCAGCCCGCTTGGCATCACCGATTTACCTGTCATGGATGATATGATCGAAAAAATGGCCACCATGACAAAATTATGGCGCGATGGCTCTGGTCGCTTTGCCCATTTTCATTTTGCCGGCGCGTCTTCTGCAGAACAAATCGAGCAAGTCCTAAGCCGTTGCAATGCCAAAGGCCGCATTGCCCAGCACGCCCCGGATACCGGCTTTGCCCGGCTTTCTGCGGCGCGAAATATGCTGATTGTTGATACAGGACAGATAAGCGATACCCCGGCTTTTAAAGGGCGATATAAAGACAGCCTGCATAGCGCTGCCAGCCGCCTTGCCTTTGAATTTTGTGTCGGCGCTGCCCCTTTTATTGTGAATACAGGCCAGGCCACTTCCGAGCCACGCTTGCGCCGGGCCTTTAGCCAAACCGCTGCCCATAGCACATTGACCCTGGATGGGCTGGATAACCAGCAACGCGATACCCGCACGGTGCATTTTGACATAGGCCCTGCAGATGGCGGTGTTTTGATGCAAGCCAGCCATGATGGCTATGTGAAAAGTCATGGCATTTTGCATAGCCGGCAATTATTTCTATCGCGCGATGGCAATAATCTGCGCGGCAGTGACCAGCTGAATTATTCAGGAGCGCCCGGGCAAATTCCGGTGGAAGTGATCATCCGCTTTCATTTGCACCCGCAAGTAAGCGCTGCCCGGGTTAAATCCAGACAGATATTGCTGAAAATTCATGGCCAGAAAAATGGCTGGCTGTTTAAATGCCGGGGGGCAGAAACCGCCCTTGACAGATCTGTCTATCTGGATGGGCGACGGCGTAGCAGTTGCCAGCAAATTATCCTGCGCTGTCCGGCCAGCCAGATACAAACAAAAGGCAGTTTAACGATTAATTGGGCATTTAGCCGCCATTCTTCGCCAAAATAGCCCCTGAAGAGGCACAAGCTGGCTTGTATTCTGCGGCAAGCTGGGCGATAAGGGCATCGCTATTCTGGCACAAGACAGCGTGCCAGCCTTGCATCGCCCATATATTACCAAATTTAAGGAAGTTTTATATTATGGCCACCCCATCGCCTGTTACAGCAAAGACAGCCCTTCTTTCTGTTTCTGATAAAACCGGGTTAACAGAATTTGCCGCCCGGCTTGCCGGACTTGGCATTACCCTGCTTTCTACAGGCGGGACAGCCAAAGCCCTGCGTGCGGCCGGGCTGGAGGTGACAGATGTTTCGGATGTGACAGGCTTTCCTGAAATTATGGATGGCCGGGTTAAAACCCTGCACCCGAAAATACATGGCGGATTGCTGGCAAAGCGCGATGATGACGCCCATATGAGGGCGGCTGCCAGCCATGATATTTCCATGATCGATTTGGTGGTGATTAATCTTTATCCCTTTGCCGAAACCCTGCGTTCAGGGGCAGATTTTGATAGCTGTATTGAAAATATTGATATTGGCGGGCCTGCGATGGTGCGCGCTTCGGCCAAAAACCATGCGTTTGTCAGCATTGTAAGCGACCCTGATGATTATGATGCGGTGGCCAGCCAGCTGGAAAAAGACGGGTATGTCCCGGGCGAAATGCGCCGCAAGCTGGCACAAAAAGCCTTTGCGATGACAGCCAGCTATGACCGGATGATAGCTGACTGGCTAGATGGCCAGAGCGCCCCGGCCAGCCAGACGGAGGCAGAAATGCCGGAAACCCTGTCTATTACTGCCCCGCGTATCCTAAGCCTGCGCTATGGCGAGAATCCGCATCAAAGCGCGAGCATTTATCAAACAGATACGCATACGCCATCTGTGTTATCTGCAACACAGATACAAGGCAAAGCCCTGTCTTATAATAATGTAAATGACACAGACGCTGCCTTGCGGCTGGTCGCGGAATTTGATGATCCGGCAATTGCTATTATCAAACATGCCAACCCGTGCGGTGTAGCGGTATCGGGCGATCCTCTCAGCGCCTGGCAAAATGCGCTGGCCGCTGATCCGCTCAGTGCCTTTGGCGGTATTGTTGCCTGTAACCGGCCGCTGGATGGCCAGCTGGCAGAAGAGATCTCCTCTATTTTTACCGAAGTGGTCATCGCGCCCGATGCCGATGAAGCAGCAAAGGCGGCACTGGCAAAAAAAAGCAATTTGCGGCTGCTTTTAACAAAGACCCTGCCAGATCCGGCGGCAAGTGAAATAGCCGTGAAATCTGTTTTGGGCGGCTATCTGGTACAGAACCGCGATAATGGGCAGATAGCCGAAAGCGATCTGGAATTTGTGACCGATATCAGGCCCAGCCCGGCACAGATTAAAGATATGCTCATCGCCTGGAAAATCGCCAAACACGTTAAATCCAATGCGATTGTCTATGTGAAGGATGGTATCTCGGCTGGCATTGGCGCTGGCCAGATGAGCCGGGTAGATAGCTGTCGTATCGCTGCACAAAAAGCCCGGGATATGGCGGAAAAACATGGCTGGCAGACCCCGCGCACAAATAGCTCTGTGGTCGCCTCTGATGCGTTTTTCCCTTTCGCAGACGGGCTGCTTACCGCCATTGAAGCCGGGGCAAGGGCGGTTATTCAGCCAGGCGGCTCGATGCGCGATGGCGAGGTGATCGCCGCTGCCAATGAAGCCGGTATCGCTATGGCCTTTACCGGTATGCGCCATTTCAATCATTAATCAGGGTAAACCGATATTCTGTTTGGCCCGTTATTCTGTTTGACGAAGAAAAGCCTGATAGCATTTTGCCATCAGGGTTGGCAGCGCCTTTTGTGAGCAGGCCTGCCAGCGATAGCCCTCTGGCACCGGGACATCCTCGTCTATCCTGGCATAATAGATGGTCATATCTGCGGTGAAATGGGTAAACACATGGCGGATTTCTGTCTCCAGCTTCTGGCTATGAGCGGCCAGATTTAGCGCTGCCAGCCAGTCCGGACACTCAGACCCGTCCCAGCCAAAAGAGGGAAAGGCCAGCATTCCGCCAAGCAGACCTTTTTCTGGCCGCTTGCCAAGCAAAAACGCGCCCCCCCTATTGCGCAGGATATACAGATTTCCGGCGCGCACAGGCTTGGGCTTTTTAACTGGCCGCAGGGGCAGGCTGGCCGGGTCATCCATTTCCGCTGCCCGGCAGCCATTTTGTAACGGGCATAGCGCACAATTCGGGCGGCGCGGCAGGCAAATACCCGCCCCGACATCCATCAGGGCTTGCGGAAAATCCGAACGCCGCCTATCCGGGCGAATATGGGCATATATCGCTTTCAGGCGCGGCTTTATCTCTTGTACCTCTTTTTTAATGCCACCATAGCGCACCAGAATACGTTCGATATTTCCATCAATAACAATAGCTGGCTGGTCAAAGGCAATCGCCGCGATGGCGCCGGCTGTATAGGGCCCGATGCCAGGCAATTTTTCCAATGCTTGCGGGCTTTTTGGAAACTGTCCCTGATATTCTGATACGACCAGACGGGCAGCCTTTATCATATTTCTGGCACGGGCATAATAGCCAAGCCCGGCCCAGGCGGCCAGCACCGCATCTTCATCTGCCGCCGCAAGGGCAAAGATATCTGGCCATGTGCGAGTAAAATGCTGGAAATAGGGAATAACAGTTGTCACCCCTGTTTGCTGTAACATCAATTCAGATAAAAATACATGATAGGCAGGGGCTAATGCCGGGCTAAAGGCACGCCAAGGCAGGAGGCGTGCATGTTCATCATACCAGTCAAACAGCAACGAAGCCGGGAAAGCATCAAAATGGACATCATCTGGCAGGCGTTTCATCACGATTATCAAAAAAATTTCCGGATAGGTTTTTTAGCAATATCTCTGTTGTACCAGATAGTTCTGTAAATCAAAGGGTTCAAGCCAGGCGCACAAGAGCTTTGCCAAAGCCTTTCCCAGAGCTTTCCCAAAGCATTATAGCAAAGACAGGAAGCCTATGATAAACTGTTGCGCATGGCAAAATATCCACCTCATTCAGGCCATCCGCGCCGAACGCGAAATTTGCGCAAATTATCCGGCCTGACCGAAGGGCTAATAGCCCCTGCCATGCGCAAACGCGGGCAGGTGCTGGCAAAGATTGTCGCCGCCTGGCCCGATATCGCAAAAGAGGCGCATGAATGGTGCTTGCCAGCGGATATTCATTTTCCGCAAAATAGCCGCATACAGGCAACCCTGACCCTGTCTGTTGCCAGTGGCAGAGGCCCGCATATCCAGCAAATAGCCCCGGAAATATGCAAACGCATCAACAGCCATTGCGGCTATGCGGTGGTCAGCCGGATAAAGATTCGCCAGGATTTTATGCCTTCACGCCAGCAACAATCGGCCGACCAGACCGCCCGTCATAGTGATGCCCGTCATAGCGATAAGGCGGATAACTCGGGCAAGCTGACCCTGGCCAGACTGGAAAAGGCGACAGCCAATATTCAAAGCCCGGCGCTGCGCGCGGCACTTATCCGGCTTGGCCAGAGATTACCCTAGAGATTATTCTGGAGTTTATCCCGAAGATTATTCTGGAGATTATCCTGAAATTATCCTGAGATCATCCCGGAGATTGCCCCGGAGATTGCCCCGGAGATTGCATAAAAAATATGGCGCGGCATTTCTTTACTTGATATGACCTACTCGCCTTTGCCATATTACAGCCATTGTTGCATTATTAGCTGGGATAGCGAATATCAAACAGTGTAAAACAATAAATTGTTAAACTGGAACGCCTCGAGAAACAGAAAGAAGCATTTGATGAGATCAGATAGACGGTTTTTTATGCAGATAGCAGGCAGCGCCCTTATCGGAACAGCCCTGCCCGGCATTGCACAGGCAAAATTTGAAATCTCGCCGGCGCGCGCAAGAGAGGTTCGCTTTCTAGGTAATGAAAATGCAGCGGTCACCGTGGCAGAATATTTTTCCATGACCTGTGGCCATTGCGGCAATTTTCATCGCAACACCTTTCCAGAGGTAAAAGAAAAGCTGATCACCACCGGCATTATCCGCTTTGAGCTGCACCCCTTCCCGCTTGACCAGCTGGCCTTGCAAGCTCATGCGCTTTGCCGGGTTTTACCAAATACCAGCTATTTCAAGATGGTGGATGTTCTGCTGGATCAACAGGAAAATTGGATACGCAGCAACGATCCGGTCGCCAAGCTGAAGCAATACGCAAAATTTGCCGGCATTTCATCGCAAGATTATGACACCATTATGAGCGACCGTGCCTATCTGGAAGCGATCGTTGAAATGCGCCAGAATGCGACGCGCGATCATAAGGTGCAGTCCACACCCACCTTTGTCATTAATGGGGAGAAATCTTTTAGCGGTGCGATGTCCTTTGACGAGTTTTTAGCCGAGCTAAATGCCTTTGGCATCTGATAGCGATTATTAAAGGCCGCGCTGTTTATGATTTTCCGCACCCTTTCCATGGCAGGTTTTAAATCCTTTGCTGAAAAAGCAGAGATGGAGATTGAAACCGGATTAACAGGTATTGTTGGCCCAAACGGGTGTGGTAAATCCAATATTGTGGAAGGGTTGCGCTTTGTAATGGGCGAGAGCTCTGCCCGGCAAATGCGCGGTACCGAGCTGGATGATATTATCTTTGCCGGAACCGATGCGCGCCCGTCTCGCAATCTGGCAGAAATCACACTTCATCTGGACAATCAGATGAAAAAAGCCCCGGCCGAATATAATCAGTATGATGAGCTGGAAATCACCCGCAAAGTCGAACGCGGCAAGGGATCCAGCTTTCAGATTAACGGCAAGCCGGCCAGAGCCCGTGATATCCAGCTGCTGTTTGCTGATTCGGCTACCGGGGCGCGTTCTGCCGGTATCGTCTCGCAAGGGCGGATTGGCGCGATTGTCGGGGCAAAACCCGAAGACCGACGCTCGCTAATCGAGGAAGCTGCCAATATCAAGGGCTTGCATCAGCGCCGCCATGAAGCAGAGCTACGCTTGCGCAATACCGAAAATAATCTGGAGCGCATCGAGGATATAATTGCCCAACTGGCCGAACAACGCCAGCAACTGGCCAAGCAAGCCCGTCAGGCTGCCCGTTATCGTTCGGTAGCCGAGCGTATTCGCAAAGCAGAAGCACGGCTTGCGCTTGCCAGATGGCAACATCTGGAAGCAGAAAGTAAAAAAGCATCTGCCCAATTGACAGGCCAGCAGCAACAGGTTGAACAGGCAACCGCCCTTTCTGCGCAAGCTGCCAGCCGTCAGGCAGAGCTGGCCGCAAGCCTGCCGCCTTTGCGGAATGCAGAAGCAGAACAGGCCGCCATTGTACAAAATCTGCGTATAGAGCTGGGCGAATGTGACCGCGAGGCAGAACGTATTGCCGAAGCACTGATGCGCTTTGACCGCCAGATAGCCCAAATTACCAGCGATGCAGAGCGCGAAGGCAGTCTGCATGAAGATGCCGCCGCCGCACTGGAAGGCCTGAGCGAAGAGCGCGATATGCTGGCAGCCAACACCGCCCTTGATGCCCCGCGCCTGGAAGAAGCGGGCAGGACGCGCGAGGAAATGCGCCTGACCAGCCAGCAAGCCGAACAAAAAGCAGCCGAAGCCCAATCCAGAAAAGCCACCGCAGAGCAAACCAAGCAACAATTAATCCAGCGGCAAGCAGAGCTGGAACGTCGCCTGCAACTCGCGACCGATGAGCTGGACAAGCTGAACCTTGAAAATCTGGGCAAAGAGGCCGCCTCGGCAGAGGCAGAAAAAAATAAGGCCGAAGAAGCAGCCAGCCGCGCCCAAGCAAGCCTGAAGGCTTGCGAAGATGCGCTGGCAGAAAAAACCGCCCGGCGCGATGAGATGGCACTGGCACGCAATGAGGCAGATGCCAGCCTGGCCCGTATCACCGCAGAAATGGATGCGCTGAGCTATCTGTTGCTGGAAAATGCCCGGCATAGCGGCACGCCCGCCGCTGATAGCCTGACCGTCAGCGATGGCATGGAGCTTGCCCTGTCTGTTGTGCTGGGCACAGATTTAGCCCTGCCCTTTGATAGCGGCGAGCAGGGATATTGGCGCCAGGATTTACCGCAGATAGACACGCTTTCTGCCCCGCCTGTTGGCACGCCCCTTACGCAGATGATTTCCGGCTCGCCGACATTGCTGCGTGCCTTGCAAGGGGTATCTGTGGTCGAAGAGGCAGAAGCAGAGACAGCCCAAACTGCGCTCTTGCCAGGGCAAATGCTGGTCAGTAAATCGGGAAAATTATGGCGATGGGACGGCCTGATTCGCAAAGGCGAGGCCAGCAGCGAGGCCGAACGTATGCGCCAGCGCCAGCGCCTTGGCCAGCTTGGCACAGAAGCCGAAAGCGCCAGCGCCAGCTTTAAAGATAAACAAACAGCCCTGGATGAGGCCGGCACTGCCCATGCAGAAAATTTAAGCCAGTATCGCGCCCTGCAAGAACAAAGCCGCCAGGCCAATGCCGCTGCCGATAGCGCCCGCCGCAGCTTTGATAGCGCCCAAATGGCACAAATGACCGCCCGTACCCGTGCCAGCGATCTGGAAGCGGCCAGGCAAAACGCCCAGAATGACCTGGATGGTTTAAAGGATAATGAATGGCTGGAAATAGATACCGATGCCCTAGCTGAACAGGCCGAGGCGGCCGCGCAAATGGCGGTACAGGCACGGCTAAAATTTGATCAAGCGGTTAGCACAGAAACCGAACTTCGCCAGAATGTAAGTGCTGCCCGGCAACGGCAAAAAACCATTGATGCACAAATTTCGGACTGGCAAGCCCGTCTGGCCGATACCAATAAGCGTAAACAGGAAATGGCCAGCCGTGCCCAGCAAGCAAAAGAAGAGCGTGCCGCCCTTGCAGAGCGTCCGAAAACACTGGAGGCGCGCAAACATCAACTGGCTGAAAAATTAGAGACACAAGAACAAACCCGCCAGGAAAAAAGCGATGCGCTGCGTCAGGCAGAAGCCGCCCTGTCCGAGGCCGATAGCCACCAGCGTGAGGCAGAACGCCAGCTGATGCAAAACCGCGAGACACTTATCCGCGCCGAAGCCTTGTCAGAAAGACTGCAATCAGAACAGGCATCGCTAATAGAGCGCATTGCCGAAAAGCTGGGCTGTGCGCCGGACGGGCTATATGAACTTGCCGGGCAGGATGACGATGCGCCGCTGGCAGAGCCGCTGGAAAAGCTGGAAATGACGGTGAACCGTCTGATAAATGAGCGCGACCAAATTGGCCCGGTGAATTTGCGTGCCGAAGTGGAAATGACCGAGCTGGATGAGCGGGTCACCAATTTGCAAACAGAGCATGATGACCTGGCCGAAGCGATTGCCAGGCTGAGAAGTGCCATTGCCACCCTGAACCGCGAGGGGCGCGCCCGGCTGATGGAAAGCTTTGCTGCTGTTAACAGGCATTTCACAGAATTATTTACCACCCTGTTTGGCGGGGGTCATGCTGAATTACAACTCACCGGCTCGGACGACCCGCTTCAGGCAGGGCTGGATATTCTGGCCAGCCCGCCGGGCAAAAAAATGCAGTCCCTATCCCTGTTATCCGGCGGGGAACAGGCTTTGACCGCGCTGGCCATCATCTTTGCGGTATTTTTAACGAATCCTGCCCCGATTTGTATTCTGGATGAGGTGGATGCCCCGCTGGATGATTCCAACGTAGCACGATTCTGTGACCTGTTACGCCAGATTTCCGAGCAAACAAAAACCCGCTTTTTAGTGGTAACCCACCACCGGATGACGATGGCACGCATGGACAGGCTGTTTGGGGTAACAATGGAACAAAAGGGCATTTCCCGGCTGGTTTCTGTGGATTTACAGACCGCTGAAGAGCTGCAGGATAACCTTATCGCCTAGCCCGGATTAGTCACTGGCTTTTCTTGCCTGCGACGCGCTGCCACACCCCTTGGGCAGATCGCGGAATTTACACATCTTTGACTTGACAAAACCGCCCTTCCCAGCCTAGTTTGTGCGCGATCTTTGGGTCTGGGAAAAAAGCAGATTTTTCTGTGTATTTCACAGGCACGAACAAACAGACTTCTGGAATGTTCCAGCATGGCAAAAAAGGATAAATCGGGCAAACCTGCAAAATCTGCAAGTTTGTCGATGCGAATCCGCCAGCTGGAAGAAAGCCGGAAGCCGGAGCGGCACACACATAACAAAGTCGCCCTGTCGTCAAACGGGTTAGCAATGGCTGGCCGGGTGACAACAGAACTGGTGGCCGGTCTGGTTGTGGGAACAGGGATTGGATGGGCATTAGACCGATGGCTGGATACATCGCCTTTATTCATGGTGGTGTTGTTCTTTTTAGGCGCAGCTGCAGGGATGATGAATGTCTGGAGGGCGGTTACCGGTCGCGGTATGGCTGCTGGATTTTTTGATGAGAAGCGACAGGCCGGGCAAGATGACCCTCCGCCTGACGAGAAATAGCAGGAGTGATTAGGTGCATTCACCTGTTGAACAATTTGCGATTAAAGTGCTGTTCGCGCTGAACCTGTTCGGATTTGATATCCAGTTTACCAATTCAGCTCTGTTTATGGTACTCGCTGTGCTAGTCAGCGCGACCTTTTTATATTTTGCCATGGCACCGGCCGCAACGGTACCGGGCCGAATGCAGGGTCTGGCAGAAATGCTGTATGAATTTGTCTCGGATATGGTGCGCAGCAATGTTGGCTCCGAGGGTCGCCCCTATTTTCCGTTTGTCTTTACCCTGTTTGTTTTTGTGCTGTTTTCCAACCTTTTGGGTTTGATTCCCTACAGCTATACCACCACCTCGCAAATTATTGTGACCTTTGCGATGGCGATGTTTATTTTTATCGGGGTGACGCTGATTGCGCTGTTTAAGCATGGCTTGCATTTTTTCAGCTTTTTTGTGCCAGCGGGCGCGCCAAAGGTTTTGATCCCCTTTCTGGTGCTTATCGAGGTGATTTCCTATTTCGTGCGACCTGTCAGCCTGTCTGTTCGTTTATTTGCAAATATGCTGGCAGGACACACAATGCTGAAGGTGTTTGGCGGCTTGGCGGTAATGATCGCCAGTGCTGGCGGCGTGTTTGTGGCCGGGTCTATTTTGCCGCTGGTTGCGATTATCGGCCTGACCGGTCTGGAAATTCTGGTGGCCGTACTTCAGGCTTATGTATTCACGATTTTGACTTGTATGTATTTGAATGACGCGTTACATCTGCACTAGATTTTTCGCGATAATTTTCGTTTCGGCAGAATGACCGATTTTTGGTTGGTCTGTCAGATGTTAGCAACTTAGTTCTCTTATCAAATGGAAGGAAAAAAAGATGGACGTCGAAGCTGCAAAGATGATTGGTGCCGGTCTGGCTGTGATTGCTCTGGCAGGTGTGGGTGTAGGTATCGGAAGTATCTTCTCTTCACTGGTTAGCTCTATTGCACGTAATCCTGCTGCGCGTGATACTGTTTTCGGTATCGGCATTCTGGGCTTTGCCCTGACAGAAGCGATTGCGCTGTTCGCACTGGTTGTTGCATTGCTGATGCTGTTCGCACTGTAATTTTTACAAGCGATACAAACAACACCGATATCAGCATGAACGGCCAGTGATAGCCCCGGGGCTAGACGTGCTGATGCTGATATCGATTTAACAAAGTTCATAATCTGAATGACGCTGGTACGGGTAATGATGACTTTCAGAAAATATCTGGCCTTTGGGCTTATCGGCTTGATGACAGGCGGTACGACATCTGTTCTGGCAGCAGGCGGAGAGGCTACCGGCCTGCCACAACTTGATATCACAACCTGGCCAAACCAGCTGTTTTGGCTGGTGGTTACTTTTGGCATTGGCTATATCATTATGTCGCGGATGATTACCCCGCGCATTGGCAATGTAATCGAACAGCGTGGCCGGACAATTCAGGATGATTTGAACCGCGCCAAAGAGGCCGAAGCCGAAGCACAAACCATGAAGGCCGAATTTGAAGCCTCGCTGGATGATGCCCGCGCCAAAGCCGCAGATGCTGCGCAAAAAGCCATGTCAGAAGCCAAAGCGAAAGCCGAAGAAGCAGAAGCCGATCTGAGCGCGAAACTGGCGAAAAAAACAAAAACAGCGGAAACCAAATTAGCCAAAATTCGCGATGAAGCGCTGGCAAATATCAATGAAGTAGCCAGCGAAGTTACCCAAGATGCGGTAAAAGCAGTTACCGGAATGACCGTCACAAAGGCCGAAGCCACCAAGTCCGTTGCAAAACTGGCTAAGCTTGGCGCAGGACAGGAGGCTTAAATGCAGTTGGATGAAGGTGCATGGGTTGCACTTGGCTTTGCCATTTTTGTTATTCTTGTCTGGAAAAAGGCTGGTGCGGCACTGCGCGAAATGCTGGATGCCCGTTCAGATAAAATCCGCACAGAGCTGGAAGAGGCCGAAGCCCTTCGCAAGGAAGCCAAAGCACAATTGGACAGCTTTAAAGGCCTGAAAAAAGAAGCCGAGGAAGAGGCGAAAAACATCATCGCCAATGCCAATCTGGCGGCCAAACGTATCCGCGAAAATGCCGCTGTAAAGGCAGAGGAAAATATCGCCCGCCGCGAAGCACAGGCCGCAGAAAAAATCAAAGCCTCTGAAGCGGCAATGGTCTCGGAGATCAAGGCGAAAACCGCCCATCTTGCCGCACAGGCCGCCCGGCAGATTATCACAGACAAGCTGGATGAGAAAACAGCCCTGCAGCTGATAGACAGCTCTGTGGAACAGATCGCCGCGCATAAATAAACGCTGGCTGTAAAAATCACTGGAAATATTTAGTTGGAAATATTTAGCTGGCAGATTTCAGATAGAAAATTAAAAAACCGCCTTTCGCCCATAGGGAAGCCGGTTTTCCTTTGGGGATGATTTTTTAAAAAACCCTAATTAACCTCAATCCGCTCCGGCACAAGGGTGATGACCAGCCGGCCACCTTTGGGAATATTTATCTTCTCGCGCATCAATGGATAGAGAATATCGTTATTTTTGGCAAAGGCCATGCGATAGCTAAAGCTCTTATGGCTGGCAACCTTTTCTGCTGCATCTATTCTGGCAGCAATGAAGGGGACTTCCAGCAAAGCCGGTTCAGCATTATCGGCCAGAGAGCGGGTCAGCTTCAAGCCTATCGCCAAAGCGACTTCCACCTCATCACCATCATCCTGGCAGATAGCCTCCACACCGTTCAGGCGCACAATACTTGTCTGGCCGGTTTCGGCCGCCAGCGAGATACGAGAGCCGGCAGCAGGGGCAGAAACCAGCTCTGAACAGGCATAGGTAACGGGCTGCAGCGTCTCGCAAGCGCCAAGCGTGCCAAACAATCCGGCAGATATCAGGGCGGTTAAAAAGCGTTTCTTTATCATCTTCCTATCCATTTGTTTGGGAGCGCGCCAAACCAGCGGGCAGTTTTGCTGACCTTCTGTCGCGCTCATCTATCTGAAACTCTTATATAGCAGTCTTATCAAACTTCTGCTACTCATATAGGCAGCAAGCAGGCGGAGCAAGCCAATGCGGGCTGGAAACGGTAATAGGCACTAATGCGCTTCAAACAGGCGGATGATGACAAGAGAACAAACAAAGACGCTGATACTGGCCTCACCGCGCGGATTTTGTGCCGGGGTGGAGCGGGCAATTAAAATTGTGGAACGCGCGCTGGATAAATTCGGTGCGCCGATATATGTCCGCCACGAAATTGTCCATAATAAGCGGGTGGTCGATGACCTGGCAGCCAAAGGGGCGGTTTTTGTTAAAGAGCTGGATGAAGTGCCGGAAGGCGGATATGTCATCTTCTCTGCCCATGGGGTAGCAAAGGCGGTACATAAGCGGGCCGATGCGCTGAATATGATGGCGATTGATGCCACCTGCCCGCTGGTCACAAAGGTGCATCTGGAAGCTGGCAAGCATGTAAAAAAAGGCCGGCATATCCTGCTGATAGGTCATGCAGGTCATCCAGAAGTGATCGGCACAATGGGACAGGTAGCCGAAGGCGAAATGACCCTTATCGAAACAGTTGACGATGCGCTTGCCTTTACCCCCCCGGACGATAGTGCGCTTGCCTTTGCCACACAAACCACTTTGTCAGCCGATGAAACAGCCGAGATTATCACTATCTTGCAGCATCGCTTTCCTGAAATTTCGGGGCCACAGGGCGAGGATATCTGCTATGCCACGACAAATCGGCAAAATGCGATAAAGGCACTTGCCCCGGATATTGATTATCTGCTGGTAATCGGGGCGCAAAATTCCTCTAATTCGAAAAGGCTGGTCGAAACAGGCCTGAATGCAGGGGTGGGGGCAGCGATGCTGGCAGCCGATGCTGCTGCGCTGGATTTCGATGCGCTGGACAAGGCAAGCCGCATTGGCCTGTCTGCCGGGGCATCTGCCCCTGAAATTCTGGTCGAGGAAGTGATAGAAACCTTGCAGGCACGCTATCAGCTGGCCATACGCCACCAGAATTTTATACAGGAAACCATGCATTTTAAACTGCCGGCCATCCTGTCTGAATAAGAGGTGATATCATAGCTGTTTATACCCAAATTGATGATGAAGCGCTGGCCGATTTTCTGGCGCAATATGAGCTTGGCAATTTATTGAGCTTTGCCGGCATCGCCGAAGGGGTGGAAAATTCCAATTACCTGCTGCGCACGGACAAGGCACATTACATCCTCACCCTTTATGAAAAGCGGGTAAAGGCAGATGATTTGCCCTTTTTTATCGGCCTGATGCAACATCTGGCCAAGGCCGGGCTGGACTGTCCTGTGCCGGTAGCAGATAAAAAAGGCCGAATTTTGCAAAAATTATGCGGCCGGCCAGCAGCGATTGTCACCTTTCTGGATGGTACATCGCAACGTTTCCCGAATGTCGAGAAATGCCGCGCTCTTGGCAATGCGCTTGCCCGGTTTCATTGCCTGTCAGAAGGCTTTGCAGGCGTGCGTAAAAACGCCCTTGGCCCGGAAGGATGGTCGCCCTTACTGGCCTCTATCGAGGGTGATTTGCCTGGTATGCCGGATGCTATTCTGGATCAGGCCGGGGATAGTTTGAAAAAGATTTTGAAGGGCTGGCCAACCGGGCTGCCATCGGGGCATATTCATGCCGATATGTTTCCCAATAATGTGCTGTTTGTGGGCGACAGGCTGACCGGCATTATCGATTTTTATTTTGCCTGTCAGGATATCTATGCCTATGACATCGCAGTTTGTCTGAATAGCTGGTGTTTTGATGCCGATGGCAGTTTTAATGTCACGAAATCCGGGGCAATTTTGCAAGGTTATGAAAGCCAGAGGCCGCTTCTGGACGCCGAAAAAAAAGCCCTGCCCATCTTGAATCAGGGCGCGGCGATGCGGTTTTTCCTCACCCGCCTTTATGACTGGATTAACACGCCAAAAGATGCGCTTGTAAAGCCGTTAAACCCGCTGGAATTCTGGTCACGCTTGCGCTTTCATCAGCGTGCAAAAGGGCCTGAATCCTATGGTTTGTGGCATTAGAGGCAATTGATGAGCGCGCAAGTTGCAGATGTTTTTCTCTATACAGACGGGGCGTGTCTTGGCAATCCGGGGCCAGGCGGATGGGCAGCTATCCTGAAATGGCAGGAACAGACAAAAGAGCTGTCAGGCGGCCAGCTGGATACCACCAACAATCAGATGGAGCTGACAGCGGTAATTCGCGGTCTGGCAGCCCTGAAACGGCCGGTAAGGGTGCATATCGTAACAGATAGCAAATATGTAATGAACGGGGTTCAGGACTGGATGCCGCGCTGGAAGCAGAATAATTGGCGCACAGCAGCAAAAAAACCTGTCGCCAACAAAGAATTATGGCTAGAGCTGGACGCGCTCTGTCAGACCCACCACACAAGCTGGGAATGGGTAAAGGGCCATTCCGGCCATCCGATGAACGAACGCTGTGATGAGCTGGCCAGCCGCGAGGCGGCAAATATCACCAGCCAG
>JAURQT010000156.1 GCA_030835985.1 Alphaproteobacteria bacterium | reverse complement strand
CACGGCTGGCAACAATACCCTGTGCCACCGCGCTTCGGCATTTATCTATCATCGGGGCAAGCAGGGCACTGGCCAAATCTTCCAGCTCTGCAGCAGGATAATCTTCGCGCGCCCGCACCGCTTTTTTATCCTCCCATTCATAAAAGCCAGACCCTGTCTTGCGCCCAAGCATACCTGCATCGATTTTAGCCTTCAGGGCAGTTTGGGCGGCCTCTGGCATCCCCAGCACCCGGCCCACATCATAACAAACATCCAGGCCTACCTGATCTGCCAGTTCAATAGGGCCCATTGGCATCCCGAAACGTACCATTGCTTGGTCCATCTTGTCCGCGCTTTGCCCGGCCGCCATCCGGCTGATCGCCTCATAGATATAGGGCAGCAATGCCCGGTTTACCAAAAAGCCTTTCTCGGATTTCACCTTGACCGGCATCTTTTTTAACTGGCCGGAAAAGCGCATTGCGCGTGCCAGTATCCGGCTATCGGATTGCTGACCAAAAATCACTTCCACCAATGGCAGAACAGGAACAGGATTGAAAAAATGCAACCCGATTAATCGGCCAGGATTATCCAGAGCGGCGGCAATATCCTCTATCATAATAGAGGATGTATTGGTTGCCAGAATGGCCTCAGGTCTGGCGTTTTTTTCCACCTCTTTAAACACAGCCTGTTTGACTTCCAGCCTTTCTGCGACTGCCTCTATGATGATATCGGCCTCGCTGATTTTCCTGCCCTGCGGGTCGGCTATCAATCGGCTGGCGGCCTGTTCAGCTGCGCCAGATGATTTCAGGCGGCGGGAAAACAGGTTTTGTGCCCGTGCCAATGCGTTATCTATGGCTGCGCTATCCCTGTCTGACAGGCTGACGCTAAAGCCGTTCAAAGCGGCAACAGCGGCAATATCCCCGCCCATTGTTCCTGCCCCGATCACATGGACATGGCTGATTTGGCTGTCGCCGCGGGCGCTTTTCCGCACCCCGTCATTCATAAAAAATACCCGCCGCAAATGATGGCTGGCCTCGCCTAAAATAAGGGGGGCAAAAATATCCCGTTCTGTTTTTACCAGCTTTTGCCAATCCCCTTCACTGCGCCTGAAATGGCGGCAAATTTCAAAGGGGGCAGGTGTTGCCTCTTCGCGCATTTTGGCCTTTATACGGCTTTCTGCAGCCTCCAGCGCGGCCTCTCTTATCGCTTTTGTTTCTATTTTATCTGCGATACGGGCATGGCCAATTTCCTCGCGCATTGCATCTTTCAGGGCATCTGTATCTGCAACCAGCCTGTCCACCAATTGCCAGGAGGCCGCCTCTTCTGCGCCCAGCAAGCGCCCGGAAAGCACCATATCAAGCGTGGCTTCCATACCGATACGGCGCAAGGCACGTCCGGTTCCCCCATAGCCGGGCAAAATACCAAGATTTATTTCAGGAAAGCCCAATTTTGTACTCGCCTGATTAACCGCCACAATTCGGTCACATGGCAGGGCAACTTCCAGCCCGCCGCCAACCGCCACCCCGTCAATACCGCAAATGGTGGGAATAGCCAGATTTTCCATTGCCGATAAAACCTGGTCTGCCAGTTCAATAAGCTGATGGACATCGTCCGGTGTTTTTAATTCCTCAAATTCTGCGATATCCGCGCCATAGACAAATCCGCCCGGCTTGCCGGATAGAAAACATAATGCTTTTAAATCACCATCAGCTGAAATTTCTTTCAGTATATCTGCCCATTCCAGCATTACCTGTTTACGCAAGACATTTACCGAGCTATCTTTTACATCTATTTCCAGCCAGCCTGTTTGCGTTGCATCCTTGCTGTATCGCCAATGCTGATAGCCCATCTATCCCTCCAGATATGTATAAAAATGCGTCTCTGTCTTCAGATATGTTATGAAAATTAATCCCCACTCTTATCCGATAAAAACCGGCCTGATAGCAATGATTATCTGTTTTATTGTATTTAGCGATGAAAGCGGTTATCCAGAACAGATGCAACGCGCCCCCCACCCCCCACATGATGCCAGCCAGAACGACCTGCCCAAACATAATCTGTTGGGCGGTGCGCTTGCGCTATTTATGGAGATTGTCATTTCCATGGGGCTGGCCGGGCTGGTAAAGCAAATAAGTGCCGATACCCCGCTTGTCACCATTTTATTTTGCCGTTATCTGTTTTGCCTGCCCCTATTATTATGGCTTGGCTGGTATCAGCGCGGCGCGGCCCTTTTTGCCATCCGCCAGAAAAAAGTCCTGGCGGTGCGTATTATCGCCGGTATGGCCGGGATCACCTCATGGTTTGTTGCGGTTAGCTATCTGCCCATATCGCTGGCAACTGTGCTGGGGGCGTTATTAACCATTTTTATCACGCTGCTCGCCCCGTTTTTTCTGGATGAACAGGTTGGGCGGCGGCGAATGCTGGCCGTTATTATCGGTTTTTCAGGCGTATTATTTCTTATCAATCCATTTGGCCAGGAAACAGAAAGCCTCAGCCCTATCGGTCTGATAGCCGGATTTGCAATGCCCTTTTTTGCCGCTATCATGTTTATTTTTCTGCGCCGTCTTGGCCGATCCGAGGCAGCGATATCCACCACATTATGGTATAATGGGGTGGGTGCGATATTATGTGCATTTCTGTTGCTGATAACAGGGGCTGCGTTTCCGCCGCTTACGCCCGATTATGGTTTTATCTGGTTTGTGCTGATATTTGCCGGGGTCGGCTCCAGCTTTCAGCAATTTTTAATGGCCTGGTCGCATGAATTGGCGCCTGCCTCAGCCCTTGCCCCGGTGCATTACAGCTCTGTGCCCCTATCCATTTTTATCGGCATTATCTTTTTTGACGAAAAAATGACCGTCAGCTTTATCGCAGGGACAGCGATTATTATCGGGGCGGCATGGTATATTTTTCACCGCGAGCAAAAAATCAAAGCCCGACAGCAAAACCAGATTTCCTAAACCAGACTTAACATCGGCGCATGACATAGATTTTCGAGGTCATATTATAGCCTGTCATATGCGGACCATTTTCCGCTTCCAGAATATCGGCCAACCCGTCTTTTTCAGCCCTAAAAGCGGTTTTTTCATAGGCCGGATTTTCCAGAGTATGATTATTTAAGGAAAAAATCAGCAAGCCCCCCGCCTCTAATTTTTCCAAAAGCTGGATAATGGTTTCGGGCGGGGCGTGTTTATCTGCTATCACCCCCATAGCGGTAATAACGTGATATGTGCCTTTTTCAAAATCAAATGGATTATCCAGATTGACCAGATGTAATTTGTGATAAATATCCCCTAGCAAAGCCGCCTTATCCAGCATTGCCTGGCTGACATCACTGCCATCAATATAGTGATAGCCGGCTTGATACATCACATAACCTGATATGCCTGTACCGCACCCAACATCCAAAATAGGCACATTTTTATCTGACTGATGACGCTGCAGGGCGGCTACACAACGCCCCGGGGTAACATAGCCATGTTCCCGCACCGATCTGTCATAGCTTTCTGCCCATTCCTGATACAAAGCAATGGTATCTGCGGTATTTTTTAACTGATAGGCTTGCTTTAAAAAGCTGTCATCTGCCATTTTTGCTGCTCTCTTAATTATCTTGTGCCTTTTAACCCCTAATTGCGGCAGGTCACGCAACAGGCCACAGCCGGATCAAAAGCCAGCCTTTGCGGGGATATAGCTTCATCACAGATTACACAAAACCCAAAATCGCCTGCATCAATGCGTTTCAGGGCAGCATCAATAATGTGCAAACGCTGCTGGCGACGCTGTTCGGTGGCCAGCTCCATATTCTGTTTTTGCAACGCATCCACGCGCGAGAGGCGGCCAACCGCCTGTTGATCTAGCTCCACCGGGGCACGTGCCTCTTTTGATTGCCGGCGCAAATCGGTCAGGTTTTTCTGCTCGTCCAGCAATATTTTTTGTGCCTGTTTTGCATCCATCTAACTGATGCCCTTTTTTTATCAAGGCTATCACAGATGGGTCTATTTAACCAGAAGCGCGGCCTGTCCGGCACAAAAGGGGTTTAGCCCAATTCCCTTTATTCTGCAGGACTGACAACATTGCCGCGATGTCCGATAACCACCTCTTCGCCCGGGCCTGGATGGCGCGGCACATTAAAGGATAAAAGCAGGGATATTCCGGCCATTGACGCACCGGCAAAAAACACCGCAGACGGGCTAATCAGCCATAATCCGCCAAATAATACCGGCACAAATACCGCTGCAATATGGTTAATGGTAAAGGCTACACTGGCAGTACTGGCCATATCGGCCGGATCGCCTATTTTCTGGAAATAGGTTTTAATCGCTATAGCAAAGGCAAAAAACATATGATCCAGCACATATAGCCCGGCCGCGATCATACCGCTTTCCACCACCGCATAGGAAACAAACACCCCTATCAGACCAATATATTCAAAAATCAGCGCATTGCGTTCGCCCACACGGGTGATTAATTTTCCAACAATCGGGGCAAACCAGATATTAAAGGCTGCATTTAACAGAAACAGGGCGGTGATCTGCGGCACGGAATAGCCAAATTTTTCCACCATCAAAAAGCCGGCAAAAACGATAAAAATCTGGCGGCGCGCCCCGGCAATAAAGGTCAGCGCATAATAAAGCCAATACCGCTTGCGCAAGACAATCTTTCGGGTCTGAAAGGTTTTTTCGGTAAAATGGGGAAACAGCATAAACGCTGCCCCTGCCAATATCATTGTGGCCAGACCAGCGATGAGATAGGTGGTCTGATAGCTTTCCTTGCTGGTCGCAAGGCCGGTTGCCCCGGCAAGGGCTTGCCAGGATATGTCAGGCAAGGAAGAAAGATAGGCAACAAATATCAACCCCAATACCAGCAATTGTGCGATTGCCGCCACGCCAACAATGCGCCCCATTACAGTCGGCGCAGTTTTTTTATCCAGCCATTGCAAGGTCAGGGACTGGTTACAGGCCTCATAATAATGAAAGCCGATAGAGGAAATAACCGTGGTGATATATAGCCCGATGGCGGTAGGAAAATAGCCTGTTAGCGCTACCCCAAGCCCCAGCAAAATCAGCGATAATAACGCCAGCCTCTGTTCAGCAATAATCAGCAGAAAATAGACAACCAGAAAAGATAAAAAACCCGGAATTTCACGCAAGGACTGTAATATGCCTATCTCGCGGCCGGTAAAGCTCGCCACCTCAATCGTGAAATTATTCAGCAAGACCATCCATGCCCAGAAAGACAGGGGCATGGTAGCTGCCATCAACATCAACAGATATTCAGGGCGCTCGCGCCAGTTTTCAGGCAGGCCAAACATCACTTTATTCCTTGAAAGATAACTATCATTTTAAAGGCGGGGCATCCCGGATTTGCTCAAAGATACATTCGCTATGGATAAATTTCTATCACAGAGATTAAAATTCCGATATGAATTTGTTTAGCGGGTGTTTTTTGCCCTGCCCATAGCGAATGGCCTGTTTCATGACCTCTCAAACAGTAGGATCTTCCAAGACGGTTTTTGGCATCTTTATGATGCTGGGTTTTGCCGCCTTTGGGCCAACCATTGATGTGTTTGCCAAATTGGCGGGACAAAGCGGTATAGCTGTCTTTCAGATATCGGCTGCACGATTTGCCATTCAGGCTCTGGCGCTACTGCCTTTTGCATTATTTCTAAAAAGCCTGCATCTGCCAGACAGAGCCGAGACAGGGCTGTATATTCTGCGTGGCGGACTGATTTTATCGGCTACCAGCTTTTTCTTTGCCGCAATTGTTTATTTGCCGCTTGCCGATGCGATTTCGATTTTCTTTATCGAACCTTTTGTCTTGACCTTGCTGGGCGCATTGTTGCTGGGCGAAGGGATAGGCTGGCGGCGCATCACCGCCTGTATTGTCGGATTTTGCGGCGCGTTACTGGTTATCCAGCCCCAATATCAAGAGGTGGGTCTGGCAGCTATCTTTCCGCTGGGGACAGCGATTTGCTTTGCCCTTTATCTTATTCTCACTCGAAAAATGACCCAAAAAGCCCATCCGCTTGCGGTTCAGATTTACACCTCGCTAGCGGCATTTGCTCTGATTATGCCGGTTCTATGGATTATGGATAATGGCCCGATTGCCGCACTGGATATGGTTGTGCTGAACAGTTATCAGATATATTTGCTGATAGGGGTCGGTATCGCTGCCAGCATTGCCCATATGTTTATTACGGTTGCGTTTCGCCATGCCCCGGTGGCTGTCCTGGCCCCGTTGCAGTATCTGGAAATTATTTCTGCCACCTTTTTTGGCTGGTGGGTATTTGGCGATTTGCCTAATCAAACCACCTTTATCGGCATTTTGATCATTGTTGGCTCGGGGCTGTATGTATTAATGCGCGAGCATCAGCTAAGCCAGGCACGACCGGTAAAAACAGGGCGCTCGGCCTAGCCCTCCTTTGTATTTATGCATAAGCGGCCATCCAGCCCAAACTGTCATCGGTTGCCCCGGAAGGTTTATATTCTGCCCCGATATAGCCGTGATAGCCTGCCTCATAAAAACGTGGCAAGAGAACAGGATAATTCAGCTCGCATTTATCCGGCTCGGCGCGTTCAGGAACAGAGGCAAATTGAATATGGCCGATTTTATCCATAAAGTTTTTTGCCCGCATATATAAATCACCTTCCATAATTTGCAGATGATAGCAATCAAACATCATTTTCAGATTAGCCGCGCCAACCCCTTCAATGATATCTGCTGCTTCTTCTGCTGTTTGCAGATGGTAATTCGGGGCATCGCGGTGATTAAGCGGCTCTATCAGTATGGTGATATTATGTTTTGCCGCTTCCTGGGTCGCATAGCGCAGATTATCTGAAAAAGTCTGTTGTGCCTGGCTGCCTTTATCGGTGCGCCCGGCCATTACATGAACATTGCCAGTGTTTGTCGCGGCCGCATAAACAATCGCCTCATCAATATAGGACCGTGCCTCCTCTTGCCGGCCAGGCAGAGCTGCCACCCCGTTTTCGCCATTGGCCACATCGCCTTTACGGGTGTTCAGCCCCAGCATGGGCAAGCCTGTCTGTGCCAGAACATCCGCTATCTGACTGGCATCAAATTCGTATGGCCAATGACATTCCACCGCCTGAAAACCTGCCTTGCGGGCTGCAATAATGGCCTCTGGCAAGGGGCGGTCTGTCCATAAAAACCCCAAATTGGCTGAAAACTTAACCATGCTCACTATCCTTATGTTTAAATTCGAAATGCGTAAAAAGAATTTAAGAGAAAAAAACAGGCAGCTGAGTATGAACAAAGCTGCCTGTTAAAAATATTCTATGTTAGCAAGAGATTAGTCGAGAAGACCGATTTTCTTCATGTAGCTGATGTTTGAATCCAGAGCTTCTTTTGCAAGCGGGCTCTTTTCAGCCATGGCGTACCATGCTTCAACCGCAATTTCACGGAACTTCTTACGCTCTTCAAAAGACCAGTCAATCACGGTAATATCCGGATCAGCTCTGTCTTTTTCCACCTGCTCCAGACCTTCAATTGTCGCATCACGCAGTTTACGCTGCCATGTTGCATAGGCCCATGTTTCCAGAGCGGCTTGTTCTTGTGCACTCAGGCCATCCCAAACTCTTTTGTTGATGATGGTTTGCAGGTTCGCCATTGAGTGAATACCAGGATAAAGCGGGTATTTCGCAATTTTGTGGAAACCTGAAGCGTGGTTGTTGATGTAAACAGATGCGTCGGCAGCATCCACAATGCCTTTTTCCAGTGAAGTATACACTTCAGAGAATGGGATTGAAGATGGTGATGCCCCTGCACGGCGGAACACGTCGGCTGCTAGACCTTCTGGTGAACGCAGCTTCAGACCTTTCAGGTCAGCCACACCATAAAGAGGGACTTTGGCCACGAAAGCTTCCTTACCATATGGGCCACAACCCAGAACCTTGATCTTGCCTGGCAGAACTGAATCATAGATCTTTTGCAGCATTTCCTTGCCGCCGCCATGCATACAGTAATCCTGATACTGGTCAGCTGTATCGAAGCCGGCAATCAAATCGCCCATAATCGCAAAAGCCGGGTCACGGCCTGAGAAATAGGCAATCGCGTTCATGTCACCATCCAGAATACCATTGGCGACTGCATCAATTGTTTCGCGGTGCGGTACAACAGATTTGGTTGGCAGTGGTTCAATCTTCAAAGAACCGCCAGTCATGGTTTCCAGCAAGGGTGCAGCATTGTTCATATAGGTATGCGCCCAGTCACCAGCGTTGGAACTCATCTGGAACTTTAATGTTTTTGCATCGGCAATCCCCGCACTTGCGATAAGGGCGGTTGCCATGGTTAGCGTTGCTAGCCTTTTCATTTATTTTCCTCCGTGTAAACTTTAGTAAATGAAAATTATTTACTCTTGGATCAGCTGAACCCATCAGCAAGAGCAAACATGAACCAAATAAGACCGGCCGACAAAGCTAACCCGGCAATGACCGCAAAAGGGCCATAGGTTTTAACATTATCAACTCGTGTAGTTTCGCTCATAGGTATTCTCCCCCGCTATTTTGAACAGCATCGATGAATATGCTTGAATAGATTTGACAAAACTGCAAGCCTAAAAATAATCTAATCGTCAAAAAATTAGATTTTATTAAGATTGCAAAAGTTGATTTAGTCGTTACCAATGATTCTCAGGTAACTTATTTCAGGGGGGAAAATATGTCGGTTACAACCAGCAGAGCTGCACCAAAGGACGAAAGTATCTTTGTGCCAGAGAAAGGGCCGTTTCGGATTGTTGATCATTTCAGCAAATTCTCGGGTCTGGCTGTCTCGCAACTCTATTTAATCGCAGCGATATGCACTATTTATGAAGTGATATCTCGCTATGTGTTTGATGCACCCACGCAATGGGCTTTTGAAGTTGTAATGGTATTATGTGCCAGCGCATGGATGTTATCGGCTGGCTATATCACCCTTCATAAACGGCATATCTCGATTAACGTGCTGTATTTAATGGCTGGCGATAAAGGCAAATGGTATCTGGATTTATTTGCCTATGCGGTTGGTGTCATCGCCTTGTGGCTATTATGCGATGATGCCATGATCCGTGCCCTTGATTCGATTCGCATGGGCGAAAAGATGGGATCGGCCTGGAACTCGCCTCAGCCATTGGTGCTAAAATCCATGCTGGTGATAGGCGCGCTGATGTATCTGATACAATTGCTGGTCAATATGCATCGCCATTTCACCTCATCGCTTGGCAGGAACATTGTCATTGTCGTAGCCGGCATTATTTTTATCCGTCTGGCCTCGGTAATTGGCGCATTTTATCTTGGCGAAACAGATAGCATTTTTGGTTCTGTCAATCATCTATATGCATCCGTTGGCTCGCTTATCGATCCCTCAGCTATGCTTGATATGCGCGAGATGGGCATTGCATCGGCCAGCTTGCTTATCGTTGGCCTGATGGTTGCGCTGATGATGACAGGGATGCCGCTGGGTATTGTTACGCTGATTGTCTCTATCTTAAGTGCGCTGTTTTATTTCGGATATGGCGGTTTGTATCTGGTATCCACAAACGCCTTTGGGTTGCTGGAAAAATATCCGCTTATCGCTGTGCCACTATTTGTGCTGATGGCCTCTATTCTGGAACGTGCAGGCGTGGCAGAGGATTTGTTTGATGCCATGTCCATCTTTGCGGGCAAGCTGCGCGGCGGGGTGGCCATTCAAACCATTGTCGTGGCGGTTATTCTGGCGGCGATGTCGGGCGGGATGGGCGGCGAGATTGTGATGCTTGGTCTGGTGGCCCTGCCGCAAATGTTGCGTCTGGGCTATAACCGAAAAATGTCTATCGGTCTGATATGTGCGGCGGGATCGCTTGCCACCCTTATTCCGCCCAGCATTATTATGATCATTTACGGCCTTGCTGCCCAGGTAGCTATTGGCGATCTGTTCATGGCCGGGGCTGTCCCCGGTTTGATGCTGGCCACCTTTTACGGCATTTATGTGCTTATCAGATGTAACCTGAACCCGAGCATGGCCCCTACGGCTGAAGAAGTTGGCGAGGCACGTGGCAAGGAAATGAAGCTCTCACGTGAAAAGATGACAGCTGTCGGCTTGAGTATCTTCCTGATCTTCTGTGTGATGGGCTCTATTTATGGCGGTATCGCAACCGTGACCGAAGCTGCTTCTGTAGGGGTGGTTGGGGCAATTTTTGTTGCGCTGGTGCGGAACTCTTTCAGCTTCAATTTGCTCCAGGTTGCGCTGGCTGGCACCATGTCCACGGTTGGAACAATCGTTTGGCTGATTTTGGGTGCGGTATCTTTTGTTGGTATCTATAACCTGATCGGCGGCGGCGACTTCCTGCGCTCGCTCTTTGCGAACCTTGGCCTGCCGGCATTGGGCATCGTATTTGTGATGATGGCTATTCTGGTTGTTCTTGGCACATTTATGGAATGGATTGCCATTGCCTTTATCACCGTGCCGGTATTTGCCCCTGTTGTGGTGGGCATGGCGCCTGAGCTGGGTCTTGACCCTGCCTGGGCAGCGGTATGGTTTGGCATATTGTTCGTAATGAACATTCAGATTTACTTCCTGTCACCGCCCTTTGGCCCTGCCTGTTTCTGGCTGAAATCGGTTGCGCCGCCTGATGTAACCTTGCAAGAGATTTTCGGCTCTGTCCTGCCGTTTATCATGATGCAAATTGTCGGTATGCTGTTGGTGATGTTTATCCCGGATATCGCGCTTTGGCTGCCGAAGTTCCTGAGCTGATAGACAAATAAAAGGGTAAAAAAAACTTTTCACGCCCCTGTCTGTATCCCAGGCAGGGGCGCGTTTATTTCAAAAGCTAATGTGTAAGGAGTGCTAGATGACAACCATATTGGTAACAGAGCCGGTACATGATGACGGGCTGAACTTGCTGGAAAATAATGGTTTTACCCTTGTTCGAAAATGGGGCTTAAGCGCAGAGGAATTAGGCGAACATTTCCAGGATATCAAAGGTATCTTTGTGCGTACCGGCACGCTGACGGCTGAATTTATGGCACAGATGCCTAATTTGAAAATTGTTGCCAAACACGGGGTTGGCTGCGATACCATCGATGTTGCCTATGCGCGGGCACATAATATCACGGTTGCGATTACCAGTGATGGCAATGCCCCTTCGGTAGCCGAACATACGCTGATGTTTATGCTGAATTGTGCAAAAACACCTGTTCATATGGATAATATTGTGCGCACGGATTACCGCCAGCGCACCAGTATCAAGGCGTTTGATTTGGGCGCCAGAACTGTATTTATTCTGGGCTATGGCCGCATCGGGGTTCGGGTGGCCGCTTTGTGTAAGGCTTTTGGTATGCGCGTTCTGATAGCAGATGAAAAGTTCAGCCAAAGCACCCGCGAGCAGGATGGCTTTCCCATTATCCATGATTTGAATGAAGGGCTGGCCCAGGCAGATTTTTTAACAGTTCATGTACCCCTAACCGACAAAACCCATCATATTATTGATAAAAAGCGGCTGTTGAAAATGCCCAAAGGCGCTTATGTGATTAATTGTGCGCGGGGCGGCATCATTGATGAAGAGGCGGTGCGCTTTCTGACAAAATCCGGGCATCTGGCCGGAGCAGGCTTTGATGTTTATTCGGTTGAACCAATTGTGAAAACCAATCCGTTGCTGGAGGCAGAACATTGCTGGCTTAGCCCGCATACCGCTGCCTTTACCGCTGAATCGCTGAAACGAATGTCGGTGCAATCAGCACAGAATATTATTGATCAATTTAATGGCGGCGTGCCGACGCGCAATATCTATGCATTAGAGGTCTATTCGCCTGACCATGCCTGATAAAAAAAGAGAGATGGAAAAAAGGGAGCAGATTATCGCTCCCTTTTTTTATGCCTTCCCTATTGCCCGTTAAAATTTATTGCCAGTTGAAATCCGGGTTTAGATAGGGCGAGTTTTCCGGAACAAGGTTTCTCGGGATATCCAAAATCATCTTGCTTAGCAAAATAAAACTCAAGGTCTTTCCATGCCGGTCGAGCGAGCGCGAGGCATTTACCCCGCCATCCAGCACATCCTGAATAACAAAATTAAAGGCCTGCAGATTGGGCAATTCATAGCGTTTCACCGCCCCTGCCCCTAAATGGGCAAACAGGGCTTCCACTTTTTTCTCGCTCACCTCGGAGGCGATAAAATCATAGGCTTCTGGCAGATAGGCAATCAGCGATATATTGCTTACATTGCCTTTATCGCCTGCACGGCCATGGGCAATCGCATGAAGCGGCAGACGCATAATTTCTGAATTAGTCATGGGAAATTACCTCCGCCTGAATATGAGGGGCAATAAGCTCTCTGTCGAGCAGGATAGAGGCAGAAGCCATCTGCTCGGTCACAGAGGCACGATAGCCGCCGCCCCCTGCCGGTCCTGAACAATAAAGATGCCCCAGCTCATCACATAATAGCTGGGCGGTTTGCCTGTCCCCGCAGACAAGCGCAAGCCGTACCCGGTAATCGCTGTCAAACGGCAGGTTTTTGCCCTCAATACGCTCTGCCTTGCCGCCATCCAGAACCGAATAGGCGCCCAGAATATCCATCCTGATATCGCCATTATGACCTTTTGCGCGCATCCGTTTTAAAACAACCTCGCCTGCCAGCCTGGCCCGTTTAAAGGCGTTTAATCCGGCATAGCTCATCTCTGCTTCGGCCATATATCCGCCATCGATACAGACCGTTACTTTCAGCTTGTCCGGGCGCTTATGCCCCTTAATGCCGCTCACCGCTATTCTATCAGGGCCATCCTCGCTTAACCGCATCGCGCTGACATCCGCGCTGACATCAGGTACCAGATAGCAAGACGGGTCATGCATTTCATATAAAAGCTGTTCGGTGACGGTTGCTTTGGTCACGCACCCGCCTGTGCCTTCTGCCTTTGTGATGACAAATTGGCCATCTGATTGCACCTCTGCCAGCGGAAAGCCTACCTCTGCCAGATCGGGCACATCCTTGAAATCGGGATCCGCAAAATAGGCCCCTGTCACCTGTGCCCCGCATTCCAGCAAATGCCCGCAAATCGTCCCGGCGGCCAGCTTGTCCAATTCGCTTTCTGACCATCCAAATTCGTGGATAAGCGGGCCCAGCACCAGCGCGCTGTCTGTTGTGCGGCCAACCAGCACAATATCTGCACCTGTTTTCAAAACTTCTGCAACCGCATCTCCACCCAGATAGGCATTGGCAGCGCTTAATGTCCGGCCGGCAAGAGAGGTACCTTCCATCGTCTTGGCTTCCATAATGGCCTGCCTGTCCAGATAGGGCGTGACATCATCGCCCTTCAATATCGCGATTTTAAACGGGGCAAGCCCCATCTCTTTGGCCAGTTTGTGAACGTGCCTGGCGGCGGCGGCCGGGTTTGCTGCGCCCATATTGGAAATAATCTTGATTTGATGCTTTTGTGCGTCTGCCAGTATCGGGCGCAAATAATTTTCCAGATAGGGTGAATAGCCAGAGGCCGGGTCTTTTTCCTTGGCAATTTGTGCAATCGCAATGGTGCGCTCGGCCAGCACTTCAAACATCAGATAACGCGGGCCAGAACAGCTGGCCAGCCGGGCAACCAGCGGAACAGCCGCATCAAAACGGTCACCTGAAAACCCTGCACCATTAGCGATATAAACTGTTTTATCCATCATCTTGCTCTGGCCTATTTATCGTTGGATGATTAATTTTTAAGAATGGATTGGAAACCATACCGGCATCCAGCCCATATTCATCAAAGTTTAGCGCTATCAACTTGTCAAGCGGCTTGCTCTATTCTTATAAAAGCGTAAACTTAATCAGGGGGATATATGCGCGATAAATCAGGCCATGTATCTGAGATATCTTAACGCTATTTTTCTCAATAGATTTTTTGGTTTTCGCGCGTGCATAAAGAATTGCAAACACATAAAGCTACGGGATTTTTTATGATCCTGCTTATGCTGATGACCTTGCTATCACGGGCAACTGATTCTGTGTATTTCGAGCTTGCCTCGGATGCCAGCGCGGCGGTGCTCTATTTTTTATGCTGGCGGCTGATCAAATGGCGGGAAGTCTATTTGCTGAGTGTCTGTGCCGGATTAACTGCGCTGGCATTTTTTGTCTTTGATATGCCGCTTGCGGTTTATGGGGCAGCTTTTGCCCAGGCCAGCTTTTTAATGGCCTTTTTGCTGTTGCTGGCCTTATTGCATGAAACGGCCATGACCTCGCCCACCATCAGTGAATGTGGCCATTATTTAACCAAACAGCCGCCCAAACAGCGCTATCTGGCAATTTTTAGCGGCACGAATTTAATGTCTGTTCTGTTTAATCTGGGCATTGTGTCCTTACTTACCCCGCTCATTAAAAAAGGGCTTGAGGATGAAAAGGCTGAATCGGCCATTACCGCCTTGCGCGAACGCCGGCAATTAACCGCGATGTTGCGCGGCTTTGCCTGGGGGGTGGTATGGTCGCCGACAGCGATGGCTCCGCTGGCGGTGATGGAATTAATCGATGGTATCAGCCGCGAATTATGGACGGTATATGGCCTTGTTTGTACCGGGGCGGTTTTATGTGTTGGCTGGATGGAAGATATCTGGCGCTTTCGTAAATTACAACGCACCGCCCCGGCAAACCGTGCGCATATTACCTTTCCAAAAGCCGCTTTCCTGCGCTTTATGCTGGTGCTGGTCTCGCTATTTTCAGTGACAATGACTGTCTCTATTCTGGCAGATGATACGATTGTGTTTGGCCTTCTGGTCGCCTGTCCACTGATTATGCTAGGCTGGCTGACAGCCCAAAACTGGGACAAGGGGCAGGCAGCGATGGGCGCAACCATGCGCCAGGCCTGGCATATTTGCCATAACCAGCTTCCCCATAATGGCCGGATTATTTTTGCGCTATCTGCGTCGGGCTATATCGGCAAGATTAGTGCAGAGATGGTGCCGATAGAATTTGTGGCGATGCTGATAGACCGCTTTGCGATGCCCGATTTTCTGTTTCTGACCTTTATGTCCTTTATCATGGTGCCGTTTTCCTTTCTGGGGGTTAGCCCGATTATGATGGCGGTATTTTTTGGCAGTATTCTGGGGGCATTGCCTGTCTTGCCTGTTAACCCGACCCTGGCAGCGCTGGCCATATCATCGGGCTGGGCGCTCTCTATGACCACATCGCCCTTTGCAACGCTTGTCTTACTGATATCCAATTTAAATGGCACACGCCCATCCAAATTGTCCCTTGGCTGGAATACCGGCTTTTCGGCACTGGCATTAGCAACCTTGTCTGTGGTATTTTTTATTCTAACAGGCGGGCAATAAATTAAACGGTTAAGAGAGGGAAAATATCATGACCAGAGATAAAAAGAATCTGCGAAGCGAGCGGTGGTTTGGGCCGGACGATCTGCGCTCATTCGGGCATCGCTCGCGCGCCATGCAGATGGGCTATAGCGCCGAAGACTGGCAGGGAAAGCCGGTTATCGCCATCATTAATAGCTGGTCAGATATCAATCAATGCCACACCCATTTCAAATCCAGAGCCGAAGATGTCCGGCGCGGCATTTTACAGGCAGGCGGCTTTCCCATTGAATTGCCAACCCTGTCCTTGTCTGAACAATTTGTGAAACCGACCACCATGCTCTATCGCAACATGATGGCGATGGAGGTAGAAGAATTATTGCGCTCTCACCCGGTAGACGGGGCGGTATTGATGGGCGGATGCGATAAAACCACCCCGGCCTTGCTGATGGGGGCGATTAGTGCAGGTCTGCCATCTATTTATCTGCCAGCAGGGCCGATGTTGCGCGGCAATTGGCGCGGCAAGACACTTGGCTCTGGCTCGGATGCCTGGAAATATTGGGATGAAAGACGTGCGGGCAATATCACTGATGCACAATGGCATGAGCTGGAAGCCGGCATTGCGCGTTCCTATGGCACCTGTATGACGATGGGAACAGCGGCTACCATGATGTCTATTGCCGAGGCATTGGGGGTTTGTTTTTCCGGCTCTTCTGCTATCCCTGCCCCGGATTCCAACCATAAACGCATGGCCGCTGCCTGTGGCAGACGCGCGGTAGAGATGGTGCTGGAGGGGATTACTCTGGACAAGATTATCTCTCAGGCCTCTGTTGAAAATGCGGTAAAAGTGGCGATGGCCTCTGGCTGTTCTACCAATGCCATTATCCATCTTATCGCGATTGCCCGACGCGCGGGTCTGGAATTGGGTCTGGATGATTTTGACCGCCTATCCAAGGAAATACCTGTATTGGCGAATATCCGGCCAACAGGCGATACCTATCTGATGGAAGATTTTTATTATGCTGGCGGCCTGCCAGCCTTGCTAAAGCAGATAGAAGACAAGCTGGATCTTTCTGTCATGACCGTAGATGGCAAGAGTTTGGGCGAATGTATCCAATATGCAGAAGTCTATAATGATGATGTTATCCGCCCGCTTTCCAACCCGGTATATCACCAGGGATCGCTGGCAGTTTTGCGCGGCAACCTCTCTCCTGATGGGGCGGTGATGAAGCCGGCCGCTGCCGAGCCGCATTTGCATAAACATACAGGGCCTGCGATTGTTTTTGACAGCTATCCGGAGATGAAAGCTGCGGTGGATGATGAAAATCTGGATATTACCGCAGATCACGTCATGGTGTTCCGTAATGCAGGGCCTGTTGGCGGGCCTGGTATGCCGGAATGGGGGATGCTGCCTATCCCGACCAAACTGGTCAAGCAAGGGGTGCGTGATATGATCCGTATCTCTGATGCACGAATGAGCGGGACCAGCTATGGGGCTTGTATTCTGCATGTCGCGCCCGAAGCCTATATTGGCGGGCCTCTGGCACTGGTACAAAATGGCGATATGATAGAGGTGGATATTGCCGCGCGTACGCTAAACCTGCTGGTGGATGAAGCTGAACTTGCCAGGCGCAAGGCCAATTGGACACCGCCAGAAGAAACAGCCGGACGTGGTTATCAATGGATATCTGCCAAACATATCCAGCAAGCCGATACCGGATGTGACTTTGATTTTCTGGAATCCGGTTTTGGCAAAACAGCGAAAGAGCCGGATATTTTCTAACGCCCGCTTTTTTGCCAGGAAAGGATAATGCCATGCTGAAAAAAATCGTTTTAACCGGGGCAGCTGGCCGGCTGGGCGGCTATTTACGCAAACCCCTTGCCGCAAAATGCGCGGCGCTTATCTCTACCGATATTGCCCGTATGGAAGATCCGCTGATTAAGGGGGAGAGTTTTGTTCAGGCCGACCTGGCAGATTACGCAAAAATGGCGGAGATCATCAAGGGCGCGGATATGGTTGTCCATTTTGGCGGCCATCCCGATGAAAAGCCGTTTGAGGATATTTTGCATGCCAATATCATTGGCTGTTATAATATCTGGCAGGCCGCCCATGAAGCAGGGGTGCGACGGATTGTGTATGCCAGCTCTATCCATGCGGTTGGGCTGCATCCAAAAACAACTGCCATAAATATCCATACCCCCCATCGCCCGGACAGCTATTACGGGCTGGCAAAATGCTTTGCCGAGGATATGGCCAAGCTTTACTGGGATAAAAAGGGGCTGGAGGCGGTTTGTTTGCGGATATTATCCTGTGCCAATGTCACCAATAGCCGGGCACTGGGCAGCTGGCTATCCTATGATGACCTGATCCATCTTGTGGAACGGGCGGTAGATACGCCTACCACCGGCTTTGCGGTGATTTACGGGGTATCGAATAATGACCGCTCGCCTGTGGATAATAGCGGTGCATCTTTTCTGGGCTATCGCCCGCGCGATAATGCCGAGCAATTTGCAGAAGATATTCTGGCAAATGCCCCTGCCCCTGACCCGCGCGATCCGGATCAGATGATGCATGGCGGCCCGTTTGCTACCACCGATCTGGGCGAAAGCGGGGTTGCCAAGCTAGGGCTATCCCCGGACGATAATTAAATCATCCGGGGTTAAAACTTAACCGCGACCAGCATTGACATTCATGCCAATGGCCTGGCCTATCATACGCACATCCGAGGCGATAGTGGCAAAATCAAAGCCGCGCGCATAGGCTGATTTCAGATATTCCGGTGTTCCGCAATGGATACCGGCTTTGCGGCCATGCTTTTTCGCGCTGGCCAGAATCTTGCCAATCGCTTCATCCACATTCGGCTCGGTGCGATCCAGACCAGGATTATGCCCCATCGATACTGCCAAATCAGATGGCCCGACATATAAGCCTGTCAGCCCGTCAGTGGCACAAATCGCATCAACATTGCCAAGGGCTTCGACTGTTTCGATCATCGCCAGCGAGATAATCGTGTCATTCGCCTGATGGTGATAATCACTGCCATGGATCAAAATCGCTCTGGTAGGGCCGGAACTGCGGCTGCCTTGCGGGGCATAACGGGTCGTATCCACGAAAGTTTTGGCATCTTCTGCGGTATTGATCATTGGACAGATAATGCCAAGGCATCCCGCATCCAGCAGCTTCATGATGATACCAGGCTCATTCCAGGGTGCGCGTGCCAGCGGCGTAATGCCAGAGGCGGTCATCGCCTGTAACATAGTCAGCGCGGTTTGGTAATCCACCAGCCCATGCTGTAAATCGATGGTCAGGCTGTCAAAATCATATAAAGACATGATCTCGGCCGTTACCGTACTTGGGATAGAACACCATCCGTTCAGCCCAGGCTGACCTGCGGCCCATTTATCCTGTAATTTGGTTAACTTCATTTCTTCTATCCCCTCTTTTTTAAACCGTGTAAAAATAATGGCTAGAGAAGTGATTTTACCCCTAGCATATGAAGCGTAAGCGGTGAATCAGATTTCTGCAAGTCGTCAATGATATCAAAATGATGTCGCCCCTTTACCTGCCAGTTGCCAGCATCAATTCCAAAGCCGGACCACACGCCAGGCAATATGCCGGTTTGACGGATAAATTCCGGCAATTCATCTGCCCCGACAATACAGCTGAGCTTTATCCCCTCCAGCGGCTGATGCAAGGCCGGGCTATGCATTTCTGCTTCCTGCATATCCAGCTGAATATCGCTATTTATCGCCAGCCGCAAAAGCGGGCGCAAATCATGTACCCCGCTCAGAGACAAAATATGAACAAGCCGGGCATTTATATCCGCCGACAGCCCATTATCCGAACAGGCCAGACGGCTGACCAGATGCCCGCCCGCAGAATGGCCAGCCAGAATAACAGGCCCGTCAAGGGGGGTGCAGATATGATTAACTGCCTGGCGCATTTCAGCAATAATTTCACCTACCCGTACAGAAGGGGCAAGGCTATAGCTGGGGATGGCCACGCGCCAGCCCTGTCCCAGCGCCCCGGCTGCCAGATGCGAGAAACAGGATTTATCAAAGCGCCGCCAGTAACCGCCATGGATAAAAACCACTGTCCCTTTTGGCGTACCTTCCGGGACAAACATATCATAGCGATTGCGCTCCTTGCCTGCATAGCCAAGGTCATATTCTGCCCCGGTCCAGCTATCGCGAAAAATAGCGGCTTTTTCCGGCCAGCTGGCGATAAGGCTGTCTGAATTGGCCACCGACCCGGTATTATTATAGGCGGCATCAAAATCAGTGATGGGGGTGGTGGTGTGATCCAAAAAGTTTTTATCTGAAATATAATCCTGCTCGGCTGATACTCTATCCATCCTGCCTTATCCTCTCTTGTATATAGCTTTGCCCCCATTGCCCGGGAACGGGGGCTTGGACAAACCCCTTGCGACCAAACATAAAAACGGCCGCGCTTTAATGACTATCTTTATACCAGCGCTGGATAAGCGCGCGCTCGGATGTTTCCATATAGGTGATATTGGCAGGCGGCATGGCATGAGAGAGCGCCGATTGCAAGACGATAGCCTCAGCCTGAGCCAGAATATCTGCCGGGCTTTCCAGATAGACATTTTTGGGCGCGGTCAGTATCCCCTCCCATAAAGGCTCGGCCGCATGGCACATGGAACACCGCCCGGCAACAATCTCGCTCACCTCTTCAAACAGGGGGTGGCTGGCTTTTTTTTGCATCTCCGGGCTTAGGGTCTGGCTGGCGCTATCTGCACTTGCCGTCTCTTGTGTTTTATCGTGCCATAAAGGGGCAAGCGAAAGCCCCATAATCACCACAAAAATCGCGGCCGTTGCCAGCCATGTCCAGCGCGGATTCCCTGTATTTGCATGACGGCTATTGAAATAATGGCGGATAGTGACCCCCATCAAAAACACCAGACTGGCAATAACCCAGCTATAATCGGTTGCAAAGGCAAGCGGATAATGATTGGACAGCATCAGGAAAATAACCGGCAGGGTCAGATAATTATTATGGGTAGAGCGTAATTTGGCAATCTGGCCATATTTGGCATCTGGCGTGCGCCCGGCTTTTAAATCTGCGACCACAATCTTCTGATTGGGAATAATCACCATAAACACATTGGCAGACATAATGGTGGCGGTCACTGCACCTAAATGGATAAAGGCAGCACGTCCGGTAAAAATCTGATGATAAAAATAGGAAAGCCCGACGAGAAGCACATATAAAATCAGCATCAGCATGGTCGGGTTCTGGCCAAGTTTTGACCGGCACAAAGCGCTGTAAAACACCCATACCAGCGCAAGGGAGGCAATAGATATGGCTACCGCCAGCGCCGGCGATAATTCAGCCTTGGCTGCATCAATCAGATATAATTCTGCCCCGCCATAATAGACAATCGCCAATAGCGCAAAGCCCGATAGCCAGGTGGCATAAGATTCCCACTTAAACCAGATCAGATGTTCTGGCAGATTTTCCGGAGCGACCAGATATTTTTGAATATGATAAAAACCGCCGCCATGCACCTGCCATTCCTCGCCCGCGGCACCGACTGGCAGACGGTCATGTTTTCGCAATCCCAAATCCAGCGCGATAAAATAAAAAGAAGAACCAATCCAGGCAATCGCGGTGATTGCGTGTAACCAGCGCACCGCAAATTCTGCCCAGCTGGTTAGAAATAGCATCAGAAAACTGCTATCCATCAGCTGCCCCTATAGGTCGAATAGCCATAAGGCGAGAGCAGAAGGGGCACGTGATAATGCTGACCGGCATCATTTATCCCGAAACGGATAATCACCTCATCCAGAAACAGGATATCTTCTGCCAGGCCTTGTGCGCGCAAATAATCGCCCGCAGCAAAAACCAGCTGATAGCTGCCTGTGCGAAAATTATCGGCTGGCAAAATCGGGCTGTCAGTGCGCCCATCTGCATTGGTTGTCATCCTGGCAAGCTCGGTGACTTCCTGGTCATTGACGCTGTAGAGGCAAATATCCAAACCGGCCGCCGGACAGCCTCTGGCGGTATCCAGAATATGTGTGGTCAAAAACCCTTTTACCATTACAATTTCCCCATTTCATTCCAAAGCCGCGCATCGCAGATACCAGCCTTTCAAATCTCTCTGATTTTATATTTGAGATCAATCCTGTTTTTGGGGATACTTACAAGCAGGGCGCGCAGCTGCGCTACAGAACAGAAAGGCTTTTGGGGGTTTTATGACACGATATCCGCGTGATATGGCTGGCTATAGAGGCCGCCCTCCCCATCCTCACTGGCCGGAAAATGCGCGTATAGCCGTTCAATTTGTCCTGAATTACGAGGAAGGCGGCGAGAATTGCCTGTTGCATGGCGATGGGCAGTCAGAAGCGTTTTTATCCGAAATTGTAGGCGCGCAATCCTGGCCAGACAAACGCCACTGGAATATGGAATCCATCTATGAATATGGCGCAAGAGCCGGTTTTTGGCGGATACATGATCTGTTTGTTGGCGCCAATATTCCACTGACCATCTATGGGGTGGCAACCGCCCTTGCCCGTAGCCCGGATCAGCTGGCGGCGATGCAGCAAGCCGGCTGGGAAATTGCCAGCCATGGCTATAAATGGATTGAATATAAGGATTTTTCAAAAACCGAAGAAGAAGAACATATAAAAAAGGCTATTGCCTTGCACGAACAGGTTACTGGCAGTGCGCCGCGCGGATGGTATACGGGGCGCTGTTCCATGCATACGGTGGATCTGGCCTGTGCAACTGGCCAATTTGACTATATTTCAGACAGCTATGCAGATGATTTGCCCTATTGGTATATGTATCAGAACAAGCCGCAATTAATCATCCCCTACACGCTGGATGCAAATGATATGCGCTTTGCCGCCATTCAGGGATTTAATTCCGGCGACCAGTTTTATAGCTACCTGAAAGACAGCTTTGATGCACTTTATGCAGAAGGAGAGGCCGGCAGCCCTAAAATGCTATCTATTGGTCTGCATTGCCGCCTTATTGGCCGGCCTGGGCGTATTCAGGCACTGCGCCGCTTTATCGAATATGCCCGGTCACATGAAAAAGTCTGGTTTGCCCGGCGCATTGATATTGCCAAACATTGGGAGGCGACCCATCCCTTTGATACCGCAGCAGAAGCACACCGACCAAGCGGCCAGAGCAAGGCAGATTTTCTGTCCAATTTTGGCGAGATTTTCGAAAAATCCGAATGGGTGGCTGAAGGGGCATTTGATCTGGAGCTGGGGCGCGCCCATGACAGCGCAGATGGGCTGCATAATGCCCTTTGCCGTGTCTTTCGCAGCGCAGGCAGGGATAAACAATTAGCGGTATTACGCGCCCATCCGGATCTGGCAGGAAAATTAGCCCTGCAAGGCAAATTGACGCAAAGCAGTACAGAAGAACAGGCCTCTGCCGGGCTGGATAGCCTTACCCCCGAGGAATTGGCACAATTCAGCCAGCTTAACACCCGCTATATGGAAAAATTTGGCTTTCCCTTTATCATTGCGGTAAAGGGGATGCATAAAACCGATATTCTGCAAGCCTTTCAGATACGGGTGGAACATGATAGCGACACCGAATTTGCCGAAGCCTGTCGCCAAGTCGAAAAGATTGCACTTTTGCGCCTGCGTGATAAGCTGTAGGGAAGAAATTTGACCGAACGACCAATTATCCCGAATAACCAATTTTTCAGGGAGCAAGGCAGGCAAGGTGGCAAAGACAACATACCATGTTCCGCGTGGGGGATTGCCGCCGCAATCAAAAAGGCTGGCTGACCGGGCTATCTTTACCGAGAGCTTTGCCTTTATTCCAGGCGATGTTCAAACCGATATTGTGACCAGCTTTCTGCCTTTCTGGCAGGAAACCCGTTTATGGGTACTGGCTCGGCCCCTGTCCGGCTTTGCCGAGACCTTTTCCCATTATTTGATGGAAGTTGGCGCAGGCGGGGGAAGCCAGCAACCCGAAAATGACCCTGCCGCACAATCTGTGCTGTTTTTTGTGGGTGGCAGCGCCACAATCAGCTTTGGCGGCAAGCAGGCAGAGCTGGCACCGGGAAGCTATGTTTATTTGCCCGCCGGCCTTGACTGGCAGCTGGAAAACACCTCTTCCAGCCCTTGTCATTTTCACTGGATACGCAAACGCTATCAGCCGGTAGAGGGTATAGACCCGCCGGACGCCTTTATCACCACAGACGCCGAAACCACACCGATAGAAATGCCGGATACAGATGGGGTATGGGCAACCTCGCGCTTTGTTGACCCGTCCGATCTGCGCCATGATATGCATATCAATATCGTTACTTTTCAGCCAGGCGGAAAAATTCCCTTTGCCGAAACCCATGTGATGGAACATGGGCTCTATGTCTTGCAAGGCAGGGGCGTATATTACCTGAATGGCCGCTGGATTGAGGTAGAGCCGGGTGATTATATGTGGCTTCGTGCGTTTTGTCCGCAAGCCTGTTATGCCGCAGGAAAAGAACCCTTTCGCTATCTGTTATATAAAGATGTTAATCGGCATATGCCGCTTACCCCTTTTGGAAACAGCTTATGAGCGCACGTACCATCACCGCCCGGCCACTGGATGCGACCGCCTTTGCCCCGTTTGGCGATATCATCGATATTCGCCCGCAACCGGATAAAATCATCAATCAGGGCAAATGTGCACGCTATCATGATTTGGCAGGGCTGGACTTTACCAAAGGTGGCAAGGCTGGCATCAGCCTGTTTGATGCAGAGGCCAGGTCCTTTCCCTATCGCCTTGAATTGATGGAGCGGCATCCGCTAGGCTCCCAAGCCTTTTTACCGCTTCACGAACAGCCCTTTTTAGTCATTGTTGCAGAAGATAATAATGGCAAGCCTGGCCAGACACAGGCCTTTATTACCCCGCCATCGGTAGGGATAAATTATCATCGCAACATCTGGCATGGCGTTTTAACGCCTTTATCGGCTCCGGGTCTTTTTGCCGTCGTGGATAGAATCGGCGGCGGCAAAAACCTTGAGGAGTTCTGGTTTGAAGAGGAAATAATTATAGAAAAAGACAGGTAGCAAACCAGGTAATCTTAACATTAGTAATAAGGGAGAAAATTATGGCTAATGATAATAAACTGGGGAGTGCAAAACAGCTGCAGGATCCCGATTATGAAGTGCCAATGGGGCCACGTGCCGCCCTTGGTATGCAGCATGTTCTGGCCATGTTTGCCAGTAATGTTACACCATCAATCATTATTGCCGGGGCAGCCGGATTTGCCTTTGGCGGCAGTGATACTGTCTTTCTGATTCAAATGGCGATGCTGTTTGCCGGAATTGCAACATTGATGCAAACAATCGGTTTCGGGCCTGTCGGGGCGCGTTTGCCTGTAATGCAGGGAACCAGCTTTGCCTTTGTGCCCATTATGATCAGTATCGTGAAAACAGGCGGGATTGCAGTCTTGTTTGGTGCGGTAGTGGTTGCAGGGATTTTCCATGCGCTGCTAGGCACCATTATCGGGCGTATTCGTCATTGGTTCCCGCCATTAATAACGGGTATGATCATTATGGCTATCGGTCTTGCCTTGTTGCCGGTTGGCATTAAATATGCCGCCGGCGGGGCAGCTGATTTCCAGATAAATAACCCGGCCTGGGGCGATCTCAGCCGCTGGGGACTAGCCCTTGTGGTGATCATCGTTGCTCTTGGGTTTAAGTTCTTCACCAAAGGGCTGGCTTCTTCTGCTGCGGTTCTGCTAGGTCTGGTGGCTGGCTATGTAGTGGGCATTTTCACCGGTGCGGTAAATTTTGATGCCGTTAGCAAGGCAGCCTGGTTTGCCCTGCCTCAACCATTTAAATATGGCATTGAATTCCAGGCCTTTGCAATCTTTGGTATGTGTCTGATTTCCATTATCAGCGCTATCGAAACAGTTGGCGATATCAGTGCCATCGCCAAGGGCGGTGCAAACCGTGAAGCCACCGATAAAGAGCTGGCAGGCGGTACCTATGCCGATGGGCTGGGCAGTGCGGTAGCCGGGATTTTTGGCGGCTTGCCCAACACCTCATTCAGCCAGAATGTCGGGCTAATCTCCATGACCGGGGTGATGAGCCGTTCAGTGGTAACACTGGCCGCTCTGTTCCTTATTGCGTGCGGCCTGATCCCGAAAATCGGGGCAGTGGTGGCTGCGATGCCAATTTCCGTTTTGGGCGGCGGGGTGATTTTGATGTTTGGCATGGTTGTATCTGCCGGTATTAATATGCTCTCTGAAGTGAACTGGAATCGCCGGAACATGATCATTCTGGCCATATCCCTTTCTGTTGGTCTTGGCCTTCAGGCAGTGCCGAAATCCATGCAGCATCTGCCAGATGGGCTGGAAATGCTGATGGTCTCCGGCCTGTTGCCTATCGCGGTATTGGCGGTGGTGCTTAATCTGCTATTGCCAGAGGAAATCGACTGATCTGCCGATAGCAAATCCAACCTTTAAAACAGATGCAGGCGCAAGATTTTGTGCCTGCATTTTTTTAATTTTTTTCAATTGCTTGCTATATTATTTATTTCTAAGATAATGGATTTATGACAGATTTTGACGCACATATTTTAACAAAAATTCGCCCCAATCATCTGGGGTTTGGCGGGCTGGACAGGGATAATCTGACCCGTGAAATCCACCATGATCCCCCGGCATTCCTGCAGCAGCATATCCACCAGTCGGTTATCAGCCCGCATTGGCAATTACGCGGCCTGTTCAAGGGCGAAGCCGGACAGGATAACGCCCCGCAAGCCGGCTTTTTAGCTGCCCAAACGGTGATTGACCTGGTAGCCCCCCATCGCCATCTGATTTATCTGGGCAAGCGAATAACAGATGGCCATCCTGAATATTTCTTTACCCTGGACGTATCGGATATAGCCGAAGAGGCGCTTTTGAGCCTTATAGATATCCCCTGTCATTTTGCTGAATTGCGTGAAGTAGGCCCGATGGTAGACGGGCGTGACGGGTCTGTTCTGGCCTATGCACGGGCGATGTTATATTGGCATGGCAAGCATATTTATTGCGGTCGCTGCGGGCAGGCAACAAGCGTTGAAAAGCTGGGGCATCAGCGCAAATGCGTTTCTACCAATTGCGGCGAAATGCATTTTCCACGCACCGATCCAGCCGTGATTATGCTGATAGAAGATGGGGAAAGAGTATTGCTGGGACGGCAGGCGATTTGGCCGGAGGGGATGTATTCCACTTTGGCCGGTTTTGTTGAGCCGGGCGAAACCATTGAACACGCCACCGCCCGTGAAGTCTTTGAAGAGGTGGGCATCCAGATCGGCAATATTCGTTATCAGCATTCCCAGCCCTGGCCGTTTCCTTCATCGCTGATGCTGGGACTTTATGCCACGGCCCTGACCACAGAGCTGAATATCAATAAGGACGAGATTGACCATGCCCAATGGTTTACCCGCGAGGAGCTGCTGAATTTTGCGGATCAGGGAAAATTTTTGCCGCGCCAGTTATCTATCTCGCGCCGACTTATCGATGACTGGCTCTATCAGCGCCATGACTGAATCACCACCAGCTTTAAATCAACGCCTGAGCTGAACACGCACTATAAAAAGGCCAAGGCTATTTGCCTGACCATTTCTTTTTCATCAGGCGATAAATCAAAATACAGCCAATGCCCAGAACAAGATATAATAGCGGTTCGAGATTCATCTGTTTCCTGCTTTATTTAGTGACGCATGAACAAACCCTATCATGAACGGCCAGCGGCAATCTGGCAATGGTCAAGGCGGGCAAAACGATAGGCGGCAAATCGCTGATAGACCCAGCCAAGCACGGGATGCATAATAGGCAGGCTGGCCAGAATGGCTAGAAACCGCCATCCAATATGCAACTGCTGCCAGATCAAAATAAATCCATCCAGCCCGATATGCAGTTTGCCAGCCCTATCCCTGGTATGCAGCCATCGCAACGCATCTGCTTGCGAGATACCAAGCGGGGCAAGCGGCGATGGGTCATGGGCGATATCGCACCAGCTGAAAATCCCGGCAGGGGCAATTTTTTGATAATAGCGGATTTCCTTCGCACAGAGACCGCATTTTCCATCAAAATAAACTGTTACCACGATAATCTGCCTATCTGCTGTTATCAGGATGATGCCTGCTAGGATGTTAACTGGTATGACAAAGGCGATTGTCAATGGCTGTCAGCGGCATTGCCCCTTTTTGGCAGGGCTGTTATGACATAATCAGGGTTTTGTTTTTCACTTCCCCCTACAAGAGGGCTGATGATGCATCGCTATATCTATAAAATTGCTGATCGCCCCCTATGGGAAGAAGCAGAGCAAAGGGGTGTTTTTAGCGGCGCAGAAATTGATATTCGTGATGGCTATATTCATTTCTCCACCCAGGATCAGGTGGCTGAAACGCTGGCCTTGCATTTTGCCGGACAGTCAGATTTAGTATTGGTTGAGATAGATACAGCCCGTCTGGATATTAAATGGGAGCCTTCCAGACGAGGACAGCTTTTTCCCCATCTATATAGCGAGCTGCCTCTTGAGCCTGTTCGGACGGTCTGGCCGCTTGCCCTAAATGCCAATGGCCAGCATATATTGCCACCCCTGCCCCTTGCCACATAAAAAAGGCTGGAAAAAAAACATGACACAAAACCCCTCCCCGGAACAAATGCGCGATATGATCGAAGCGCTATTTGCCAAGACAGACGAATTCCGTGCCCAGCATGATCTT
>JAURQT010000155.1 GCA_030835985.1 Alphaproteobacteria bacterium | reverse complement strand
CCTTTCCTCCCATGCCCTGAACATTTCTGCTGTACCAGCCGGACTGATTTCATCTGTCCATCACCTCGCGTAAACACAGATCGTCTCCCAATATCTGATCCCCATTCCTGATCCCCCTTCCAGAACCCTGTTTCTGGTGCCGATTCTGGCGCGATTCTGTGCCGCTGAAATCGGGGAAAAATCCCGTAAAAACAGAACATAACCAGAACAATTCACCCTGAATTACAGTAAAATTCAGATAAAATAGATAGTTATCTGTTTTTCTTTAAGTCAATTCTCATAAATGATTGAAAAAGCTTAATTTTTCCTTAAATTGGCAGGCTTTCCCATTGACTACCATGAATTCCCATGATATCCCATAATGACCCGGTTTTTTCCGGGAAACAGGGATTTTCAGCTAATCATCTGTAATTACTGAAAATTCCAAACAGGCAAAACTGCCATGACTGTCCAGAAGGCGATCGCAAGAACCCGCCAGACAGGGCAAAAAAAATTTAAGGGGCGCGGAACGTGGATTTATTTTTATCCACCTATGAAAACCGGATAGACGGCAAGGGGCGGATTTCTGTCCCTGCGTCCTATCGTGCGGTTCTGGAGCGCAATCGCAGCCCCCTTTATATCTTTAAATCGCTGACCCATGCCTGTCTTGAAGGGTGCGGGCCTGAACGTATCAGCCAGATTGTCGATGCGATTGACCAGATGGACAGCCTGTCTGAAGAGGCAGAAATTCTGCAAACCATGCTGTTCAGCGCCCAGGAAATGAAAATCGATTCAGACGGGCGGATGTTGCTGCCAGCCGAATTTATCGAATTTGCCGGGCTGGACGGCACCGCGCTGTTTTCCGGCATTGGCCGGTCTTTCCAAATCTGGCGCCCTGACCAGCACCAAAGGCGCGAGGCAGATTTCCGTGAACGTGCCACCAAGCAAGGCGTGCCGCGCCTGACCCTTGGCCGGCGGCCAGAGCCAGGAGAGCGGTAATGACCCCGAGCGCGGTAATGACAGAGTCCAGCTTGCATATTCCGGTCATGCTGGACGAGGTCATCACGGCACTGATGCCGGCGGCTGGCAAAGTCTTTATTGACGCAACCTTTGGCAATGGCGGCTATTCCAGAGCCTTGCTGGAGAGCGCGGATTGCCAGGTGGCCGCCATCGACCGTGACCCGGATGCCATTTTGCGCGGTCAGCCCATGGTGCAAAGCTATCACAGCAGATTTAGCCTGCTCGAAGGGCCTTTTTCGCAAATCGCGCAGCTGTGCGCGGGTGCCGGCATCGACCAGGCAGACGGCATTGTCTTTGATTTAGGCGTGTGTTCAACCCAGCTGGACCAGGCCGAGCGCGGCTTTTCCTTTCGCAGCGATGGCCCTCTGGATATGCGGATGTCGCGGCAGGGGCGCGATGCCAGCGATATTGTGAACGAGCTGGATGAGGCAGAGCTGGCCGATATTATCTGGCGTTTTGGCGAGGAGCGTGCCTCGCGCCGGATTGCCAAAGCGATTGTGCGCGCCCGTCTGGATGCCCGCATAGAGCGCACCGGCCAGCTGGCCGATATTATCCGGTCGGTGATGCCGCGCCCGAAACCCGGCCAGGCCGATAGCGCCACTCGCACCTTTCAGGCCTTGCGTATCTATATTAATGGCGAGCTGGACGAACTGGAAACAGCGCTGGCTGATTGTGAAAAACTGCTGGCTCCGGACGGGGTACTGGCGATTGTCAGCTTTCATTCGCTGGAAGATCGCATCGTAAAAAATTTCCTGAATCTGAAAAGCGGAAATATCCCTGCCCCGTCGCGCCATCGCCCGGAAATTGCGCCCCCTGCCCCGGCTATTTACCGGTTGTCGCCGCGCAAACCGATTTTGCCCTCAGAAAATGAAATTGCGGTAAATGCCCGGTCGCGCTCGGCCAAATTGCGGGTTGCCCGCCGCCTTGGGCTTGCTGATCTACAAGAGAGGAGCGCCTAGATGCTTCGCTTTATTCTGATTTTTTGTTTTGCTCTGGCGGTGAGTGGCAGCGCCCTTTATATGACCAAATTATCGGTCGATGGCCGCTATGACAGATTAAGCGATTTGCAAGCTGAAATAACCGAAGCCGAAAATCGGGCGATTATTCTGGAAGCAGAATGGGCCTATCTCAGCCGTCCGGACAGGCTGCTGGATCTCTCCTCTTCCCTGCTGTCTATGCGCCCGATAAAGCCAAACCGTGTGTTGCCGCTGGAATCCATTCCGTTGCGCACCCCAAAAGACAAAGAAAATGGGGGCGATAATGCGCAATAGCTCGCCCCGCAATAGCAAACGTTCAGGCTTTGCTGCCGGGCTGTGGCGGCGGGTCTGGCCATCGCGCCCCGATCCTGATAAATCGCGCCGGGTGGCACGGGCAAGATTGCTGATAGCCGGTGTTATCGCCTCCAGCTGTTTTATGGGCATCAGTGCCAAGGCGGTCTGGCTGGTGACCAGTTCCGATACGCTTGGGGCGGGCAAATCAAATGCGGCGGCCAGCGCCCCGCGCGGGGCAATTTATGATCGCAAAGGCCGCTTGCTGGCCAGTACCCTGCCGATGATGCGCCTGCATCTTGACCCGAAAATGGTGCTTGACCCGTATGAGGTAGCACAAAAGCTGGCCCCTCTCCTGCCCTCGAAATCAGAAGCAGATATCCTGAAAGCCCTTGGCCGTAACAGCCGATTTGTCGAGCTGGACAGAAAAATCACCCCTGCCCGCCATGCCGCTATTCTGGCACTTGGCTTGCCGGGCGTAAACATCAGCCAAACCTCGCTTCGCAGCTATCCGCATGGGGCAGAGGCTGCCCATCTTGTCGGTCAGGTGGACAGGGACGGGCGCGGCATTGCCGGTATTGAAAAAAGTCTGGATGACCGGCTTTCGGCTGGCCGCGATGTGCATTTATCTATCGATTTGGGCGTTCAGGCGATTGTGCGCCAATCCCTTTTTGATCAAATTGAACGCTTTGAGGGGGTTGGCGGGGCAGGTCTGGTAATGGATATGCAAAATGGCGAGATTATCAGCCTTGTATCCCTGCCGGATTATGATCCCAATCATTTTGCCGATGCCAGCGAAGATGCGGTTTTTAATCGTGCCACCAAGGGCGTGTTTGAGATGGGCAGTATCTTTAAGGTGCTGAACACCGCTATTGCGCTGGAAACAGATACTGCCTCGCTTGGCTCGTCCTATGATGTGTCCAAGCCCTTATATATCTCCGGCTTTCCTATCAGCGATTATCACCCCTATGACCGTTCGCTGAACTTATCAGAAGTGCTGGTCTATTCTTCTAATATCGGCTCGGCCAAAGTGGCAGAGGATATCGGCCCTGTGTTGCAGCGCAGCTATATGGAAAAGCTGGGCTTGCTCTCGCGCCCTTCCCTTGAATTGCCAGAAACCTCGCAGCCGCTTTATCCGAAAAAATGGGGACGGCTTTCCACCATCACCATTTCCTATGGCTATGGGCTGTCTGTATCGCCTGTTCATGCCGCAGGGGCCATCGCTGCTGCTGCTGGCAATGGCGAGTTTATTGCCCCGACCCTGTTGCGTCGCGATCCCGATACGGTGATAGAGCGGGTGCGTATCTTCTCGCCGGAAACCACAAAAAAGGTGCGCTCTATGATGCGCCTTGTGGTCTCGCACAAAGATGGTACAGCCAATTATGCCGATGCGCCGGGCTATCTGGTCGGGGCAAAGACAGGCTCGGCCGAAAAGCTGAAAAAAGGGGCGCGCGGCTATAATAAAAAGGTCAATCTGACATCGGTTATCGCTGCCTTTCCCATTCATAATCCGCGCTATCTGGTTTTTGTCATGGTAGACGAGCCAAAGCCGCAGAAATTTTCCTATGGCTATGCCACCGCTGGCTGGGTAGCCGCCCCGGTGATTGCCGAAATTGTAAAAAAAGCCGCCCCGGTACTGGGTGTCCTTCCTATGGACATAAATGCGCCGGAAATCCGCCAAAATCTTGAGCCAAACCTGAATATCGGTGGCAAGGGAGCTATTTTTGCATCTTTCTGAATTACTTACATATCTGCCAACAGCAGAGCTGAAATCTGGCGACATAGACCAGAATATCACGCATACAAGCGCCCATTCAGGGCGTATCACAGCAGGCGGATTATTTGCCGCTCTGCCCGGGGCAAAGCTGGACGGGCATGATTTTATCCAGGATGCGCTTGAAAAAGGGGCACAGGCAATCTTGAGCGGGCGGGAAAACCTGTCTCTGCCGAAAGGGATTGTGCATATCTATTCACCCACCCCGCGCCTTGATTATGCTCGCATTTGTGCAGCGATATATCCGGCGCGCCCTGGCATGCTGGTGGGCGTTACTGGCACAAATGGCAAGACATCGGTTGTGGAATATATGCGCCAGATTTGGACACGTGCCACCTGGCCAGCGGCCAGTATTGGTACACTCGGTATTGCCTGCCCTGTCGCTGAATTGGCCAGCCATTCGGCCAATCTGACCACACCTGCGCCGGAAGATTTATTTGCCCTGTTTCACAATCTGGCAAAAAAAGGGATTACCCATGCCGCCTTTGAAGCCTCCAGCCACGGGCTGGATCAAGGCCGGATGGCAGGGCTTGGGGTAAATGTCGCTGTCTTTACCAATCTCAGCCAGGATCATCTGGACTGGCATGGCGATATGGATGCCTATCTGAAGGCAAAATCCCGGCTGTTTTTTGAAAATCTGCTGGAAGCCGGGACAGCTGTTCTGAACGCCGATGACCCGATGGTTATGGGATTAAAAGACCAGCTGGAAAAAAGAGATATTGTTATCTGGACGGTTGGCTTTCATCCCGAGGCAGATTTCCGTATCCAGCAAATAGATACCCACCCCTTTGGTCTGGATGTGCAAATTATGGCAACAGGCGAAGCCTTTCGCTTTCCGGTTGCCCTGTCTGGCACATTTCAGGCGGTGAATGCGGTGATGGCGGCGGCGGCGGCCTATGCGTCGGGTATGCCCTTGCAGGATTCCTTTGGCGCCCTGTCTGCCCTGACCCCGGTGCGGGGACGGATGCAGCCGGTATATGGTCATCCGGCGGGCGCGCGTATTATTATTGATTTTGCCCATACACCGGATGCGCTGGACGCTGCGCTGGACGCGTTGCGGGCACAAACCCCGGACAAGCTGAAAGTGGTGTTTGGCTGCGGCGGTGACCGCGATAAGAACAAACGCAAAAAAATGGGCGCTATCGCAGCCAGGCTGGCAGATGAGGTCATTATCACCGATGATAATCCGCGCAGTGAAGACCCCGCCGCCATTCGCGCAGAAATCCGCAAAGGATGCCCAAATGCGATTGAAATCTCGCCGCGCGATGAAGCCATAAAGACTGCTATCGCTGCATTGGCCGGGGGCGATACCTTGCTTATCGCGGGCAAGGGGCATGAAACATCGCAAATGATCGGCACAGAAACCCTGCCCTTTGATGATGCCAGTGTGGCACGCCATGCTTTAAGCCAGCTTGGGGAAAGGCAGGTAAGATGAGCCTTTCTGCCCTTCATCCCCTGGAAATTGCCAGAATATGCGGCGGCTATTGGCTGGAGGATATCCTGCCTGATTTTGGGCTGGCCCATGCGGTAATAGATAGCCGGAAAATGGCCGAAAACACGCTATTTATCGCCCTGAAAGGAAGCCAGACAGATGGGCATACTTTCCTGGCTGGCCTGGATGGCGCACCGCAACAGGCGGCGATGGTCAGCCAGCCAAACACAGATATCCGCCTGCCCCAATTATGTGTAACCGATGTGGAAAAAGCCTTTCAGCAACTGGCCAAACATATCGCCCATCATACCGATGCCCGCAAAATCGCTATCACTGGCTCTGTTGGCAAAACAGGTACCAAGGATATGATTGCTACCATGCTGGCAGCCGCTGGCCAGACACACGCCACAAAGGGCAATCTGAACAATCATTTGGGCGTGCCGCTGACGCTGGCAAATATGACCGGAAATGCCGATTTTCTGGTCACGGAAATGGGGATGAATAATGCTGGCGAAATCGCCCTGTTGTCCGAGATGGTACGCCCGGACATTGCCATTATTACCCGTATTTCAAATGCCCATGCCGGATTTTTTGACAGCCTCTCGGAGATTGCCGATGCAAAGGCTGAAATATTTTCAGGTATGGATGCGTTTGGAACAGCTATCCTGCCGCATGATGATGAATTTTATGGCCAGCTTGCCGGCTCTGCACGCTTGTGCGGCGTCAGAAATATCCTCAGCTTTGGCACATCACAGGACAGCACTATCCGCCTTGAAGAGATGATATCGGTTCAGGACGGCCTTGATATCACCGCCAGCTTGCCCTGTCCGGATAATAGCGGGGCAAAAACGGGCACGCGAAAGACAATTCAGTTCACCCTTGGTATGCGCGGCAAACATTATGCGATGAACGCGCTATGTGCGCTGGCAGTTGTTTATGCACTAAATCTGGATATTGACGCGCTATTGCCAAGATTTGCCGATATGCAGGAAAGCGAAGGGCGCGGGCGGCTTCATCTGCTCTGTCATAAGGGGCGCAGCCTTCATCTCATTGATGATAGCTATAATGCCAGCCCGGCTTCCATGCTGGCTGCCCTTGATATGGCCGCTGATACCAATAGCCGTCATCTTCTGCTTATCTTTAGCGATATGCTGGAATTGGGCGAGGCCAGCATGGCAGAACATCTTGGCCTTGCCCCGGCTATAGAGGCGGCGGGGGCGCAAAACATCCTGTCTATTGGCCCGATGATGCAGGCCTGTTGTGCCAAACTGCCCGGCCATATTGGCAGGCGCAGCTTTGATACGGCCGAGGCGCTGATAGAGGCGCTGGAAACAGATTTGGATAGCCTTATCGGTGCAGCAGACCTCATCCTTGTGAAAGGCTCTCATGGCTCTGCTGCCTATAAAATCAGCCAGTATCTACGCGAAAAATTGCACGATACACCTACCGGCCCTGCCGCACCAGAGGGGGGTGTTTTCCATGCTGCCTGATCTGCTTCTGCCCTTTGCCGATGAATATAAGATACTGAATCTGTTCAGATATATCACTTTCCGTTCTGGCGGGGCATTTATGACAGCCTTGCTGGTATCCCTTTTGTTTGGCGAGCGGTTTATCGCCTGGCTAAAGGCACATCAGGCAGAAGGCCAGCCTATCCGCCGTGATGGGCCGGAAAGTCATATTCTGGCAAAGGCCGGCACGCCAACCATGGGCGGCTTGCTGATTTTATTCAGCTTTATTTTTTCAACCCTTTTATGGGTACCGCTATCCAATCCTTACTTATGGCCGGTATTGCTGGTAGCCGCCGCCTTTGGGATGGTAGGGGCAGCCGATGACTGGCTAAAGCTGAAAAAACGTTCCAGTGACGGGATGAGCGGCCGGCAAAAATTATTGCTTCAATTAGGGGCTGCCTTGCTGGCCAGCCTGATTTTTATCCAGCTATCGCCTGATAATCTGCGCTATGGGGTCGCCCTGCCCTTTTTTAAGGATTCCCTGATTTATCTGGGGCTGTTTTATGTACCCTTTGCCATGCTGGTGATTGTCGGGGCATCCAATGCGGTGAATTTGACAGATGGCCTGGATGGGCTGGCAATTGTGCCGGTGATGATTGTTTGCGTCTGTTTTGGTCTGATTGCCTATTTAAGCGGGAACATCAATTTTTCCAATTATTTACAGATCCATTACGTGCCGGGTACAGGTGATCTGGCAACCTTGCTTGGGGCGATTATTGGCGCAGGGCTGGGCTTTTTATGGTTTAAT
>JAURQT010000154.1 GCA_030835985.1 Alphaproteobacteria bacterium | reverse complement strand
ATGGGCAATACGCCGCGCAACATCTGCCCATGCCGCTTTACGCTGGGCCGCCAGAAAATCGGTAATATCATCAAAGGTCAGCACATAGCCGACCAGCCGCCCCTCTACCCGTTCAGATACCAGCCTGACCCGCAATGTTTGCGCCCGCCCGCGCCCGCGCAACACAATTTGCTGCTCGCAATGGGCGCACCTTTGCACCGATAGCTGGTCAAATATTGGCTTGAACTCTGGCTGAATATCGACCAGCTTCTGGCCTATCAGCGCTTCCAGCTCTCTGTTTAGCAAGCTGCAGGCCGCCTGATTGGGCAAGGTTATTATCCCTTTTTTATCCAGCCCGATTACCCCTGAGGTGACGCCGCCCAGAACCGCTTCGGTAAATTCGCGCCGGGCATCCAGCTGTTTATTGGCTTCAACCAATTGCTCGCGGCTGTTGGACACCTCATCCAGCATCCCGTTAAAGCTGATGCCAAGACGGGCTATCTCGTCCATATTATCAATTTCCGGAACACGTTGTTTTAAATTGCCAGAGCGCACCTGTTCTGCGACCCCGATAATACTGACCAATGGCTCGACAATGGAATTGGCCAGCGTCAGCCCTATCCAGAGCGCGGATAAAACCAGCAATAGCGCCACAACAAAAAACATCACCGCAAAGGAAATTTGCAAATCAAATTGTCGCAAGCCAAGCGATTGATATTCATTGACCGCCAGCTGTGTCCGGTCAAGCGCAGACAGCACATTGGCATCGACAAACCGCCCAACCATCAAATAGGCATCAACAAAACTATTTAATTTTACAATAGCTTGTATCTTGTTGTTATCTTCCGGTGTTATGATAACAACATCCCCCTCGCGGGCCTGATCCAGCAACACACTGTCAATTTTGGAAAAGCTGATAGCAAAGGCAAATTGGGATTTGGCCTTAATGCGCCCTGCCCCATCCACAATAACGCTTTCGGATAAATTGCGCAAAACGGTTTGATTGGACAGATATTCATTTAATAATTTTTGATTATTTACCAGCCGCGGGGCTTCACGGTTAATATCATTGGCCATTGTCAATATCTGGCCGCGCACCGAGCGGGCATGTTCTTCAAAATAGGCACTTGCGACCTCAACGGACTCATTCACAGCTGTTGAAATTCTGTCAGCAAACCAGCCACGCAGGGAATAATCGATGAGCGAGACCGCAAATAACGCCACCAATATAGAGGGAATAGCTGTAATAAGGCCAAACAGCATCACCAGCCGTAAATGCAATTGTGCGCCGGCCAGGCGTTGTTTTCGCTCATGCCAGAGGCGCAGTAATTGCCTGCCCACAAAAAAGGCCAGCACCAATAATAATAAAATAGCGACAAAAATAACCGCAGATAGCCGATTGGACTGGGTGCTGATATCGCTTACCTTGCCAAACGATAAAAATACCGTCAGGCCAAACACAAACGCCAGCACCAGCATAATATAGCCAATATTGTCGCGCGACAGACGATTGCGCAGCCGTTGCCACAGGCTGATTTCTGTTTGCGCCCTGGCTGGCGAATATGGGGTTTTGGCCTCTGCCATAGCGGGGTTACTGCCCTTTCTGGCCGCGATTGCGGTATGTTTCACGCCTTGCTGGAATATTCAACTCTTTGATTTTTTTGCGCAAGGTATTTCGGTTCAGCCCCAAAATATGCGCCGCTTTAATCTGATTACCAGCAGTGTGATACAGGGTTTCTATGATAAGCGGTTTTTCGATTTCCGCCAATATCCGGCCATGCAATCCAGGGACAGGGCTGGCATCGCCTGTAGCGGCAAAATAGCGTTCAATATGCTGGCTAAACATATCGGTTAAATTGCTCTCGCCCTCTGGCTGGCTGACAGGTTCTGCCTTGCTGGTTCGCCCGATTTCCTGAGCGATGATAGCCGCAGAAAGGCTTGCTTGCGGGGCGCTTAAAAACAACCTTTTCAGGATCAGCTCCAATTCCCGGATATTGCCTGGCCATTGATACCCCTGCAAGGCAATAACCGCCTCTTCATCCAGTGTTTTTTTTGCGCCCAGCTCTTCGGTATAGCGCGCGCATAACAGATGGGCAATTTGCGGGATATCTTCTGCCCGGTCACGCAAGGATGGGACGGTTAGCACTGCAACAGAAAGCTCAAAAAACAAATCTTCGCGAAACAGCCCCTGCTCGACCAGAGCCTGAAGATTGATGGCCGTTCCAGCGACAATCCGCAGCTGATTTTTAGGCAGGGACAGCGCGGCCTGATCGCTGTTTTCGATAAAGCGAGCCAGCTGCATCTGGGCATGGGCAGAAAGCAATTCGATATGATTGATAAAGACCATGCCGGAACTGCGCCGGGTCAACAGGCCAGACAGACCAAATAACGCTTCCTCATGGCGGGCTTCTTCCAGCTGCGAGAGATTTATCGCCTCAAAGCTGTCTTGTGCATGGGGGCCCATTTCATGCAAGGTTTTGGCAATGGTTTGTTTACCAGAGCCAATATCCGCCTTTATCAATACCGGCATATTCTGGCCAGACAGGCGGGTCAGCAGCTTAAAGCTCATCTGCATGGCAGGGGATTTACCCATCAGGGCAATGGGCAATTGTTTGGGCAGGCTCAAAGCCGGTTTTTGCAGCGCCAGGCTGGGCGGCTCTGCTGTCACCGCACGGGCAACCACATCTATCAGCTGTTTCAGCTCGAACGGCTTGGGCAGATAATCAAATACACCGCTTTGACGGGTCTTTATCGCGGTCAGCAAATTGGCACGCGCGCTCATCACAATAATCGTTAAATCGGGGCGTTTTTCCTGTAATCTGGGCAATAATTCCAGCGCGTCTCCATCGGGAAAGCCGACATCGGTTATCAGCACATCCCCGCGCCCGGAGGTGGTCATATCCCACAAACCGGCAATCGTGGTTGCTGCGCCCACCTGATAGCCCTGACGCGATAATGCTTGGACAATGACCGTGCGAACGGTTTTATCATCATCTGCGACAATTATTTGTGCCGGACGCGATTTCATCTCTCCCCCTCACCTGTGCCATCGGCCTCTAAATAGGATTGCGTAATCGGCAAATTCAGCGTGAAAACCGAACCTTGCGGTGTGGACTGCATGGCAATTGCCCCGCCATGATCGGCGGTTACCGATGCCACCATCGCCAGCCCCAGGCCAGAGCCGTTGGATTTACTGGATACAAAGGGCTCAAAAATATGAGCTTGCAAATCATCCGGCACGCCCTTGCCGCTATCGGTAATCGCAATTTGCAAGGGCAGATGTATCAGCTTGCGGCTATTCTCGGTAGTCACATAGCGGGTCAGCGAATAGCTGGTCTGCACGCTTAAATGATCGCCCTCTGCGGTGGCTTCCGAGGCATTTTTAAACAGATTGATAAAACATTGAACCAGCAACTCCCTATCGGCCTGAATATCGGGCAAGGACGGGTCATAGGAACGTTTAATTTCCAGATGCCGACCAAAGGAAGCGGCGGTGATTTTCAGGCAATGATCCAGAATTTCATGGATATTGACAGTTTCAAAACGTACAGGCGCGTCAGACGAAAGATTTTCAATCCGTTGTAATAGCGAGGTTATCCGGTCTGCTTCGGAAACAATCATGTGGCTTAACTCATGCTGGGCTTCCGGTAATTCCATCTCCAACAGCTGTGCCGCCCCTTTAATGCCGGCCAGAGGGTTTTTAATCTCATGTGCCAGCAAGGCAGACATACGCGACATCGACAAGGCTGCCCCTTTGAAATTTTGCTGGGTCGCCAGCTGTTCTGCGCCTGTGCGCTCTTGCAGGGTCATCAAAATCACCGGCGCGGCATGACCGGGCAAAGAAAATGGCACTAGCTGTATGCTTGCCCCTTTTAGCCCGATGCGTGGCCCGATAAAGGTCACTGATTTATCTTCTACCGAACTGCCGGATTGGCGTGCCCGGCGAATAAGGGAAAAAACCTGGCTATCCGGGGCAATAAGCCTGTCCAGCGATGTTCCGGCCAAAATCGACAGGCTGCTTTTGAAAAAATGCTCGCCGGCATGGTTTAACCAGATAAAATTATCTTTTCCATCCAGCAAGACAACCGGAAAGGGCAGAACATCCATCACCTCTGCGAGCGGAAAAGCGGCATTATCGCTTTGGATAGGCAAATAGCCTGTCATTTCAGAGGCCATCTTTTTTTATCCGCTTTTTTATCCGCTTTGTTAACCGTTCTATGCCGCATCACAGGCCGCCTGCTCAAAATAGCGCGACAGGCCAGCAAATACCGGCGCTGCTGTTTCTGATTGTGTAACAATCGCTCTTAAATCATCCGATGCGGGCAGATAATCGCAATAGGCGGCTAAATGCTTGCGGGCCAGGCGCAACCCCTTGGTGCCATAATCGGTGAGAAGCATATCCAGATGCTGGCAGATGAGCAAATAGCGAGCGGCCATATCCGGGTAATCGCGAACCGGCCTATCTGCCAGATAATCCGCGATTTGTGCCAATAGCCAGGGCTGGCCCTGTGCGGCTCTGCCCACCATCACCCCATGCGCCCCGGAGAGAGAAATCGCTGTTTTGGCTATTTGCGGCGAGGTTATATCCCCATTGGCCAGGACAGGGATAGAAACGGCCTCAACCACTTGAGAGATTTCCGGCCAGTTTGCCGCCCCTTTATACATCTGGGTGCGGGTACGGCCATGAATGGTGACCAGACAAATCCCGCTTTCCTGGGCAATATGGGCGATTTCCGGGGCATTGCGATGGGCATCATCCCAGCCAAGCCGGGTTTTCAGGCTAACAGGCAGGCGAACGCTATCCACAACCGCCGAGCAAATCTTGCCAGCCAGTACAGGCTCTCTCATCAGGGCAGAGCCAGAAGCACGGCCGGTAACCTTTTTAGCCGGACAGCCCATATTAATATCAATCAGGCAGGCGCCCATCTGCTCTGCCATTTTTGCAGCTTCTGCCATCATTTCAGGATCCCAGCCAGCGATTTGTATCGCCAAAGGAGCTTCGGCACGGGCATCAAATTGCAATTTTTTCATCTCGGCACGCCCATCTGTCAGCATCGCATGGCTGGCCACCATCTCTGATACAACCAACCCGCCCCCACATTGCCGAACCATCGCACGAAACGCGCGATCGGTAATGCCGGACATGGGCGCCAGCACCACATCGGCCAGACTATCCTGTTCTTGCCGGTTTAAAATTTGATCCAGACAACCCATCGCGTAAAATGCCTAAAATTTATAATAATTTCTGAAAACGCCTAAATTATAGGCATTTCTGGACTGGATGACCAGCTTTTAATCTCTTTCATGTTCAGATAGACAAATCTTGCGCTCGGCGCCAGCTATAGGCACACTCTAGGCATCATGCGGCCAGTTGCGCTTGTATCCATTTAGCGGATAATATTGTAGTTTATGAAAGCCCTTCAGATATGTCATCTGCCCCCTCTTCCATCGCCAGACTAGATATTATTTTACTGGCAGCCGGTGCCGGGCAACGCTTTTCGCCAGAGGCCTCCGGCCTGCCCAAGCAGTTTCAGAAATTACAGCAGAAATCGCTGATATCCCATTGCCTGGAGCGGTTTTTATCCTGGCCGGATTGCGGGCAAATTATTCTGGTTTTGCCGCCGGATATGGTTAATGATTTGCCCCTGGCGATTAAAGACGAGCTTTCAGCTTACGCCAATCGGGTAACGGTCATAGCTGGCGGGGCAAGCCGGGCTGATTCTGCCTTGCACGGCCTGATAGCGCTGGACAGGACAGACAAAATAAGCAGATATGTGGCTATCCATGATGCGGCGCGCCCGCTGGTATCGCATCGCTTGCTGGATACGCTGAAATCGGCACTGGAAGGCGGGGCAGACGGGGTTATCCCTGTTCTGGCTGTCAGCGATACTATCCGCCAGAAAATATCTGATAGCCCGATGGCGGACAGCAGGGTCATTGACAGAAATAGCCTGATGCGGGTGCAAACCCCGCAAGCCTTTCAAACCGGGCGTATTCTGGCGGCGCATCAAAAACTGGCGAATGCAGAAAACAAAGCCAGCTTTACAGATGATGCGATGATAGCCGAAGCCGATGGCGCAAAAATAACGCTGATAACCGGCGATGAGGTATTGAAAAAAATTACCTATGCAGAAGATTTAACCGCGATGAGACAAGAGATAAGCCAAATGGAAACCCGCACCGGCAGCGGCTATGATGTGCATAAATTCAGTGATAAAAAAACAGGGCCCATCATGATTTGCGGGCTTGCCATCCCCCATCCAAAAGGGTTGCTGGCCCATTCAGACGGGGATGTTGGCCTGCATGCGCTATGTGATGCGATATTTGGCGCATTGGGAACAGGCGATATCGGTCATTTTTTTCCGCCCTCCGAGGCAAAATGGAAAGAGGCCGCTTCGGATCAGTTTTTAAAATTTGCCAGCGACTGCGTGAAAGAAGCAGGCGGGCGCATTATCCATCTGGATGTTACGCTGATTTGCGAGCGGCCAAAAATAGGCCCCTATCGCGAACAGATGAAAAATAGGTTAGCCGAAATTACCGGCCTTGCCAGCAGCCGGATATCGGTAAAAGCGACGACCAGCGAGGGCCTGGGCTTTACTGGCAGACAAGAAGGCATCGCTGCGATGGCACAAGCCACCCTCAGCCTGCCCGCAACAGACCAGGCCAAGATAGAGTAAAAGAGCCGACAGAGTAAAAGAGCCGATATGCCGCTATTTTTGAAAAAAATATTATGTTTTATCGCCACGCTGGGGCCGATAGGCTTTCTGCCTGCCCCGGGAACAGCCGGGTCACTGGCCGCGCTGAT
>JAURQT010000153.1 GCA_030835985.1 Alphaproteobacteria bacterium | reverse complement strand
GATTTACGCCTTGTCCCGGCTGTTCCCTATCGCGACCCGAATAATTATGTCCGCTATTCCGAGCGGCTGGCAGAAGAGCTGCGGCAAACAGAAAAAGGCGGGGTTATCTGGGCCAATCAATTTGATAATACCGCGAACAAGCACGGGCATTACACCAGCACAGGGCCCGAGTTTTGGGAACAGACAGATGGGAAAATAGACGGCTTTATTTGCGCGGTTGGCTCAGGCGGTACGCTGGCTGGAACAGCTGATTTCCTGCGCGAAAAAAAGCCGGATATCAAAATCGGTATCGCTGACCCGATGGGATCTGCCCTGTTTGAACATTATGCCAATGGCACGTTAAAGGCCGAAGGCGGCTCTGTTTCAGAAGGGATTGGTCAGGGACGCATCACGGGCAATCTGGAAGGGCTGGAAATCGATATGCCGTTTCAGATAACAGATGAAGAAGCCTTGCCTGTCTTATTTGATTTGCTGGATTTGGAAGGCCTGTTACTGGGCGGATCGAGCGCGATTAATGTGGCAGGTGCGGTAAAAATGGCAAAGGAAATGGGCCCTGGCCATACCATCTGCACAATCTTATGCGATAGTGGCCAGCGTTATCAGTCGAAAATCTGGAATCCCGATTTCCTGCGCTCAAAAAACCTGCCTGTTCCTTATTGGCTGGAAAATTAGAGGAAAAACCATGCAAACAACGATTGTTTCTGCTGACTGGCTGATAGCACAAGATAGCGCTGCGATTACCGTTTTGGATGCCAGCTATTTCCTGCCTACTATGGGACGCGATGGCCGCACTGAATTTGCCGAAGAACATATTATCGGCGCACAATTTTTTGATATTGATGCTATCAAGGATGAGGCCAATCCCCTGCCCCATATGATGCCGGATGCGGCTGTCTTTGAAGCGGCGATGCGCGATATTGGCGTTTGTTCGGATAAACAGATAGTTGTTTATGATAATTCTCCCTTTTTATCGGCGGCGCGTGCCTGGTGGATGCTGCGCTATTTTGGTCACAGGGCTGTGTGTGTTCTGGATGGCGGTATGGCAGCATGGAAAGCTGTAGGCGGACAGACAGAAAAAGGCGTTCCAACCCATGAGATAGGCGATTTTAGTGCCGCTGCCCCTTATGAAGTCGGGCTAATCTGTTTTGATGAATTGCGCCGCGATGTTGAAGATAGCGCGGCCGATCAAATCATTGATGCCAGAGCAAACGAGCGCTTTAACGGCCTTGCCCCGGAGCCACGTGCCGGCTTGCGCTCTGGCCATATACCGGGCGCACTGAACCTGCCTATTGGCAGCCTGCTGGATAGCACAGGCAAGCTAAAACCGGCAGAAGAGCTGCAGAAGCTGTTTGATGAAGCCGGGTTTGATATGGGTGTGCCAGGCGTGACAACCTGCGGCTCGGGGGTGACAGCTGCTGGCCTGACCCTTGCGCTGGCGATATTGGGCAAGACAGATATCCGCCTGTTTGACGGTTCCTGGTCTGAATGGGGCGCATCAGACGCCCCTATTGAATAGAGAATTACACCGCTATCCAGAGCTGCTTAATGATCGAGAATCTGGCTCAGGAACAGCTTTGTTCTGTCTGATTGCGGATTATTGAAAAAGGCTTCAGGCTCATTCTGTTCGACGATTTGGCCTTCATCCATAAAAATCACCCGGTTGGCAACTTTACGCGCAAAGCCCATCTCATGGGTGACACAGATCATGGACATACCATCTTCGGCCAGCTCTACCATCGTATCCAGAACTTCTTTAATCATTTCAGGATCAAGCGCAGAGGTCGGCTCATCAAACAGCATCAATTTAGGCTCCATACATAAAGAGCGGGCGATTGCCACACGCTGTTGCTGGCCGCCGGAAAGCTGGCCTGGATATTTAAGTGCCTGTTCCGGAATTTTCACGCGGGTAAGATATTCCATCGCGATTTCTTCGGCCTCTGCCTTTGGCATCTTGCGCACCCAGATAGGCGCAAGCGTACAATTTTCCAGAATGGTTAAATGCGGAAACAGGTTAAAATGCTGGAACACCATGCCGACATCGCGGCGGATTTCATCAATATTTTTCAGATCATTATTGATCTCGATCCCCTGAACATTAATGGTGCCATCCTGATGTTCTTCCAGACGGTTTAAACAGCGAATAAGGGTTGATTTACCAGAACCGGAAGGCCCGCAAATCACAATCCGCTCCCCTTTATGAACCGTTAGATTAATATCGCGCAAAACATGAAAGGTGCCATACCATTTATTGACATTTTCCATGCTGATCATGACTTCATCGCTGATCACAGTTTTTGTTTTTGCTTTACTTGCCATAACGGCCTCCGGCTTTATCCCCGATCAAGATTTAGTGCGAGCGAGATTTGCTGAGTTTATTTTCCATATAGATAGAATATCGTGACATGCCAAAACAGAACACGAAGAATAATAACGCGACATATACATAGACAGACAAGGCCTGAACATGGGAGGACCATGACGGGTCTGCAATGGTGGATTGGGCTGCCCCTAACAGATCAAAAATCCCGACAATCGATACCAGAGTGGTATCTTTAAACAGGCCAATAAAGGTATTTACAATGCCCGGAATAACATGGGTCAGGGCTTGCGGCAAAATAACCAGACGCATGGTCTGCCAGTATGATAGCCCCATCGCCTGTGCGCCCTCATACTGGCCTTTATCTATTGCTTGCAGACCGCCTCTTATCACTTCGGCCATATAGGCCGCCGAGAACAGCATCACCCCGATTAATGCCCGAAGCAAATTATCGAAATTCACCCCTTCCGGCATAAATAAGGGCAGCATGACAGATGCCATAAACAATACAGTAATCAGCGGAATACCGCGCCAGAATTCAATAAAGATGGTGGAAAGCAGACGAGCTACCGGCATTTCCGAGCGGCGCCCAAGTGCCAGTATAATGCCCAGCGGAAGCGAGGCCACAATCCCGGTAATGGCCACCACCAGCGTGATCAGCAAGCCGCCCCAGTCGCGCGTATCAATCGGCTCCAGCCCGAAATCGACCGCCGCAACACCGCGCACCGCATTAAAAATCAGAAATACCCACCCGGTAAACCCGATGAGTGTAGCAAATTCTGCAAAGGTTGGCCCAAGAAACCCGCGCTTGCCCAGGCGGCCAGCAGAAATAATTGCAAGGCCTATGACCAGCCAGATACCAATATTGGAAAATTCTGCATCGCTATTCCCGCCTGTCAGCAAAATAAAGGCCATCAGGGGATATAAGGACAGCATGGCCGCGCCCACTTCGCGCCGATAGGGCAGTTGTTCTATCATCACCCAGACCATCCCGACCAGGCCAACCAGCCCGGTCAGATTAACGCGCCATAAATCTTCTGCCGGATAAGCGCCATAAAGCAGGAATTTTTGCTTGGCCACCACAAAAGGCCAGCACGCCCCATGCCAGCCAGATGGCAACACCCCGCCCTGATCCACTGTCCAGCACGCCTCTCTTTTAATCCCCTCGGGATCAGAAAAAACAGCCGAAAAAATGGTAAAATCAATCAGCGCATAAATCTGCGTGCCACCAAAATACAGAATAAGCGCAGACAAGATAGCCATTAAGAGCGAGCGAATACCTGCCCCGATAGAGGTATAATCGGCCATGCTTACAAAAATATTTTGCCAAAGCCAGCCTGTTATCCCTGCTTCGGTTGCCGGGGGCGGCAGAATAGGCGCATCTTCGCGGCGCACAAATTCATAATTTTTATCTCTAGCATTGGCCATTTCTAGCGCTCCACCAATTTAACGCGGGCATTAAACCAGTTCATAAATGCCGCTGTCAGCAACGAGAAGGTCAAATAGACAATCATCATCATGCCGATCATCTCAATCTCCTTACCCACCTGATTAAGCGCGGTACCGGCAAAAATGGATACCAGCTCGGGATAGGCGATGGCCACCGCCAGAGAAGAGTTCTTTGTCAGATTAAGATATTGAGAGGTAAGCGGCGGAATAATCACCCGCAAGGCTTGCGGAATAATCACCAGACGCAAGGTCGTGCCAGGCCGGATACCAAGGGAATAGGAGGCTTCTGTCTGCCCTTTGGCAATCGCCAGAATACCTGCGCGTACAATCTCGGCAATAAAGGCAGCGGTATAAAGTGTCAAGGCCAGCCATACAGCGATAAATTCAGGGATAATGGCCATACCATTCCCTATTTGGAAACCGCGCCGCAATAATGGGCCTGTATCTTTAAAAACAGGGAAAGACCAGTCAATCGGCTGCCCCATCACGAAATAGACCAGAGCTGTTCCAAAAAAGATAATAGCCACCCCTGCCCAGAAGGCTGGAAAACGCTGACCCGTTTCATATTGACGTTTTTTCGCCCAGCTGCCAATCCAGAACGCTGCGATAACAAAGACAATAAAGGCAACACCCACAATCCCTGCCCCGTCCTGGGGAAGCGGTGCAGGCAAATAAAGCCCGGTAATATTGATGCCGGCGGCCCCTTCAAAAATCTCAATCTGGCCGCGCCGATTTGGCAGAGAGCGCAACACTGCAAAATACCAGAAAAATAGCTGAAGCAATAACGGGATATTGCGCAACACTTCGACATAAACGGTGGCAAAGCTGCGAATAACAAAGTTCTTTGATAAGCGCATAATCCCCATCGTAAAGCCAAGGATAGTTGCGCCAATAATGCCAAGTGCGGCCACTAAAAATGTATTAATAATACCGATTACATAGACATCCAGATAGGTTGATGAGCCGACATTATATTCCATCAGCCAGGTGCCAAGTGTGGCATTAATCTGAAAGCCGGATGTCTGGGTTAAAAAACCAAAGCCGAGCGTTTTGCCTTGCGCGGCCAGATTAACCAGGGTGTTACTGCCAAGCCACCATGCCCCAAAGACAAGCGCAAGGATAAGCAAAACCTGAAAAACAAGGCTTCGTGCCTGACGGTCATAAATAAGAGAAGAAGGTCGAGACATTGTGGAAAATATACTTTTCTATCAGTGTCTAAAAGAAAAAGGATGTATTAAAACGACGCCCGAGAAAACCTCAGGCGTCGCTCTAATAAAGGCTTTAGCGGATAGGTGCAGCGTATAAAATGCCGCCCTGGCTCCATAATGCGTTTACGCCACGATCCAGCTTCAGCGGGGTATTTGGCCCTACATTGCGGTCATAGCTTTCTGCATAGTTACCAACCTGTGAAATGATTTTATATGCCCAATCATTTGCCAGACCCAGCTCTTCGCCAAACTTGCCTTCTGTACCGATGAAACGGGCTTCAGCAGGTGTTTTGTCGTTATAGGTCAGCTTGTTGATGTTTGCAGATGTAATGCCCATTTCTTCGGCATTGATCATTGCGTTCAGTGACCAGCGAACAATGTTGAACCACTGATCGTCACCCTGGCGTACAACCGGGCCCAATGGCTCTTTAGAAATGATTTCTGGCAGAACCTTGTGGTCGTCCGGATTGGTCAGCTTTGTGCGCTGAGCGGCCAGACCTGAACGGTCTGTGGTGTATACATCACAACGCCCGGCATCATAAGCAGCCACAACTTCGTCAGCCTTTTCAAAAGCAACAAGGTTGAAAGACATACCATTTGCACGGAAATAGTCGGTAATGTTCAGCTCGGTAGTTGTACCGGTGTTTGTACAAATATTTGCACCATCCAGCTCAGTAGCTGAGTTTACACCAAGAGCGGTTGGTACCATCATGCCCTGACCGTCATAATAATTTACGCCAGCAAAGTTCAGACCCAGCTGTGTATCACGTGTCATAGTCCATGTGGTGTTACGTGACAGAATGTCAATTTCACCTGATGACAGAGCGGTAAAGCGCTGCTTGGCTGAAAGCGGGGTATATTTAACCGCGTTTGCATCGCCGAAAACAGCTGCTGCAACCGCGCGGCAGAGGTCCACATCGATACCTGCCCAGTTACCCTGATCATCCGGGTTTGAAAACCCTGGCAGACCCTGGCTAACACCACACTGGACAAAACCTTTTGCACGTACATCTTCCAATGTACCTGCTTGTGCTACAGATGCAGCTGCCAATGCAGCAACACCGGCAACGATAAGAGAAAGCTTTTTCATTTTTCCGTTCCCTGAATTGTGAAAATTGCAAAATTGGGCTGATATTTATTATTTGACCCAATGCGCGAAGAGATTAACATTATTCATAAATAAAATGAACTGGTTTATTCGTTTGTTTATTTCAGACATAAATCAGTATTTTTTAATAGAAATTCCTCGCGATAAAAAAATTCATCTATTTCAGACATATATGGAACGGAAAACCGGATGAAAAAAGATAACAAACATATAGATACACGCCTTGGGCATCTGGGTTTAGACCCGATGTCGAATTATGGTATACCGAATCCGCCCATTTATCGCACCTCGACCATCCTTTCCTCTTCTTTTGCCCAGCATCGCGGCGAGTTGCCCAAACCCTATACCTATGGGCGCAATGGCACGCCAACCTCCGCTGCCTTTGAAGGGGCTGTTGCCGATATTTATGGCGCGGAGAGTTGTATTTCCACGCCCTCTGGTCTGGCAGCGTTAACCACTGCCCTGCTGGCGTTCACCAAATCAGGCGATCATATGCTGTTTCCAGACCAGCTTTATGGCTCTACCCGTCGTTTTGTTACGAATATGCTGCCCATGATGGGGGTGGAGCCTGAGTTTTATCCCGCCCGTATCGATGGGGATATATGGGGCTATATCCGCCCCTCTACCAGCTTGATATTTGTTGAATCGCCTGGCTCTCTGACCTTTGAGCTACAGGATTTGCCTGCCATTGTGAAAGCGGCGCGCGGCCAGACCAAAACCGCCAACCCGATTACCATTATGGTGGATAATACCTGGGGGACAGCCCTTCATTATCCTGTATTACAGCTTGGCGGCGATGTGGTGGTAGAGGCCGCGACCAAATATATTTGCGGCCATTCCGATATCAGCCTTGGCATTGCCGCTGCTTCTGGTATGCATGGCAAGGCTTTGAAACAGACAGCTAAAAATCTGGGCATTTGTGCAGGGCCTGATGATCTTTATGCCGGGCTTCGCGGCTTGCGTACACTTCGGCTAAGGCTGGAGCAATCTGCGGCAAATGGCCTGTATCTTGCCGAGCGAATTGAAAAACACCCGCTGGTGGAAGCTGTTTTGCACCCTGCCCTGCCTTCCAGCGTGGATAATACTATCTATACACGCGATTTTTCCGGCTCTTGCGGGCTGTTCGGCTTTGTGCTTCGCAAGGAGATGAGCCAGGAAAGGCTGGATAAAGCCATAGAGGATATGGAAATTTTTGCCATAGGCGATAGTTGGGGCGGCTATGAAAGCCTGGTCAAACAGGCCCATTACGAGATAACCGGCCGCAGCTTTGCTAAAACCCACCCGGAGGGCTATCTGGTGCGCCTGTATGCCGGTTTGGAACATGGTGAAGATTTATGGGCAGATATAGACGCGATGCTGGCCAGCCTTGGTACCAGCTAATACCCTATCCCGCCCTTTATTTTCCTGATTGGCTAATTTTCCTGATTGCTAATTTTTTAGGGCACTAATTTTGCGGGAAAATCTTGCCCGGATTCATGATGCCTTTGGGGTCGATGGTGGATTTAATCATCATCATCACATCCACCGCATCACCATGCTCTTTGCGGATATAATTTTGCTTGCCCTGCCCAATGCCATGCTCGCCGGTACAGGTACCGCCCATTTCAATCGCCCGTTCCGATAAACGGCTGATAAACCCGTCAATGACCCGGCGGGTATCGGTATCGTCGGGGTCACACATAGGCATACAGTGGAAATTGCCATCCCCGACATGACCAACAATAGGCGATAAAATACCGCATTCTTCAATATCACGGTAGGTCGCCTCAACACATTCTGCCAGGCGTGATATCGGCACACACACATCTGTAGACACCCCAACCTTGCCAGGGGCATAGGCCAGAGAGGCATAATAGGCATCATGGCGGGCTTTCCACAGCTTTTTGCGAGCCGCCTCGTCACTTGTCCATTTAAATTCAAAATCTGTATATTCTTCGGCGATAGAGGCAAATAATTCTGCCTGCTCATTCACACTGGCCGCAGAGCCATGAAATTCCAGCAGTAATAACGGGGTTTCTGGCAATTCCAGGCCTGAATACTGGTTGCACGCACGCACCTGCATTTCATCCAGCAATTCAATTCGGGCAACAGGAATGCCATATTGTATGACGTTAATCACCGCATTACAGGCACTCTCAATAGACGGAAATGAACAGGTTCCGCCGGCAATAACTTCCGGTATCCCGTATAATTTCAACGTGATTTCGGTAATGATCCCGAGCGTGCCTTCCGAGCCAACCAGAAGCCGGGTTAAATCATAGCCAGCAGACGATTTTTTTGCCCGGCTGCCCGTGCGAATAATTTTACCATCTGGCAACACTGCTTCCAGTGCCAGAATATTATCTTTCATTGTGCCATAGCGCACTGCATTTGTCCCCGATGCCCGCGTCGCGGCCATCCCCCCAAGCGAGGCATTTGCCCCCGGATCAATCGGGAAAAACAACCCCGTATCGCGCAGATATTCATTGAGCGCCTCACGGGTAACGCCTGGCTGAATCACCGCATCCAAATCTTCATTATTAACTTCAAGTACCTTGTTTAAACTATTCATATCAATACAAACACCGCCATGAGGTGCATTGACATGACCTTCCAGGGAAGAGCCGATTCCAAAGGCAATAACCGGACAATCATTTTCATAACAAATCCGCACCGCCTCGGAGACTTCCTGAGTATTTTCAGGAAAGACAACCGCATCCGGCCATTGTTGGGGGATACGGGTGGTTGTATGGCAATGATGCGAGCGCACCGCCTCACTGGTGGAAAGTTGATCCCCGAATCTCTGTTTCAGAAGAGCGATTGCGTTATCGATTTTGCTTTTATCAAACATGAAAATCTGCCTGTCATAAATTACCAAAGCGGAACGAGCGGGTTAGTATAGAAAATTGAGGTCAAACGGCAAGCCTGAATATAAAGATCTGGCCGGGTTTTTATTTATTTTTTCTCGGTGTGGCACGCATAAAGTCAAAATCCACCCCATCAGGGGCTTGCAAGACATGGCTGTGGAATAAATGGGCATAGCCACGCGGCGCATCGATAGTCTTCAGCGGCATTTCTTTTTTACGTGCGGCCAATTCAGGCTCGGACAGGCGCACTTCCAGCCGCCTTTCTGCTACATTTAGCGAGATAATATCGCCTGTCTTTACATAGGCCAGCGCCCCGCCTATCGCCGCTTCGGGGGCAACATGCAAAATGATTGTACCGGCGGCCGTACCGCTCATCCTGCCATCTGAAATACGCACCATATCCTTCACCCCCTGCCTGGCCAGTTTGCGCGGTATGGGAATAAGCCCTGCCTCTGGCATACCGGGCGCGCCTTTTGGCCCGATATTACGCAAGACCAGAATATCCTCTGCTGTTACATCCAGATCCGGGCTATCAATGCGCTGGGCCAAATCAGCCATATCTTCAAAAACAACCGCCCGCCCCGCATGGGTCAGCAAGGACGGGCTGGCCGCCGCAGCCTTGATAATCGCCCCATCCGGTGCCAGATTACCATACAGCACGGCCAAACCGCCTTCGGCAAATAACGGGCTATCTGTGGTGCGAACAACCTCCTGTGGCCAGTTTGTGCTATAGCGCGTTAATTCCTCGCCCAGGGTTTTGCCAGATACAGTGATGGCCTCCCTATCAATTAAATCGCCCAGGGCTTCGAGAATACGCACCAGCCCGCCTGCATTATGCAAATCTTCCATATAGCCTGTGCCGGACGGTTTCAGATCGACAATTACCGGCACGCCCCGTGCCATTTTATCCAGCCTGTCCAGCGATAAATCATGGCCGGAGCGCCCTGCCATCGCGGCCAGATGGATAATCGCATTGGTAGAGCCGCCAACGGCCAGCAATACGCGAATTGCATTATCAAAGGCTGCCTGAGATAGAAACTCGGAAGGTTTTACCCCTCTTTTAGCAATATCTGCTGCCAGAACCCCTGTTTCTTCGGCAATTCTGCGCCTGTCAGCTGACACAGCCGGCGCTGTTGCCCCGTTAAGCGGCATCAACCCCATTGCGCCTGCCAGCAGTGCCATTGTACTGGCAGTGCCCATCACCCCGCACGTACCAATAGAGGGCACAAGCGCGTTATTGGCATCTGCTATTGCCTCCTCATCCAGATTGCCCGCGCGATATTCTGCCCATAAGCGGCGACAATCGGTACAGGCCCCTACCCTCTGGCCGCGGAAACTGCCGGTACGCATGGGCCCGGCTACCAGCTGGACAAAAGGAATATCAGCACTTAATGCGCCCATAATCTGGGCAGGTACGGTTTTATCACACCCGCCAATTAACACCACACTATCCAGAGGCAGTGCGCGCAGCATCTCTTCTGTATCCATGGCCATCAAATTGCGCAGATACATAGAGGTGGGAAAGGAAAAGGATTCATGCAGGCTGATGGTCGGAAAGGCCATGGGCAACGCCCCGGAGGCCTCAACCCCGGCTTTTACCCGCTCGATCAATTCCTCGGCATTGCCATGACAGGGATTAAAATCGCTGCCTGTATTGATAATGCCAACAACCGGGCGGCTGAGAGCTTCATCTCCATAGCCTGCGCCCTTGATAAAACTTTTCCGCAAAAACAGGGCAAATTCATCATCGCCATATTTTGTTAACCCTTTTTGCATACCAACAATGCGATCTTTATCCTTTGATGACGTCACAGAGCCTAACCCTTTTTTAAAGTGATTTTTTGCTAGAATGGGCAAATCAGAACAATTAACCTGATTTATCCTAGCGGTTTGGGATTATTTCTCAAGCGCTCTGTTCGCTAAATAAACAGGTATCAATCCGGCACAGACAATCAGCAAGGCAGGCAGCGCGGCGGCCTCCAGCATTTCATCTTTGGCAAATTGATAGGTATAGGTGGCAAAGGTTTCAAAGGAGAATGGCCGTAACAGCAAGGTCATTGGCAATTCTTTCATCACATCCACAAATACCAGCAAACTGCCAGCGATAATGGAATTACGAAGCAGGGGCAGAATAACCGTGCGGATAATTGCCCCGAAGCGATAGCCCATTATGCGCCCCGATTCCATCATATGCGGCGGCATCCTGCGAATACCGGAAATAATTGAACCATAGCCGACCGCATGAAAACGCACTAATAGACCAAACAGCAACACCGCAAAACCGCCTGCCATCACCGGGGCAGAAAACAGATGAAGGGCTGCCCTGTCGATATAGCCTGCTATCGCCAACACCCCTATGGCCAGAATGGTACCGGGAAAGGCATAACCGGCCGCCGCTGCCCCGGCCAGTAATTGGCCAGCCCGTGAAGAGCGGTAATGGCCCAGCAAAGCCGCCGCCAGGGCAATGATAATCACCAAAAAAGCCGCGCTTAGAGCCAATCCAAAAGAGTGCTGTAATAGCGGCCAGATATCGGAAGGGACATGAACGCCGCCACTGCTGACAACAAATTCCAGCAATATCACTACCGGTAAAATAAATCCGATAAAGACAGGAAAAGCGCAAATCATCACGCATAAAAACTGATAGCTGGCTGGCAAATCAATGCGCGGTACCCCTGTCCGGCCAACCCCGCTATTCTGAAAGGAACGGCGCGATCGGGCAAACAGCTCCATCATCAGTAACAGGCCGATAAGAATGAAGGCACATAGGGCGATTTGGGCAGCAGCAGGCTTGCTATTCATCCCTATCCAGACATTAAAAATACCAAGCGTCAGGGTTTCGAGGGCAAAATATTCCACTGTGCCAAAATCCGAAACCACCTCCATCAACACCAGCGATAATCCGGCAATAATCGCGGGTCGTGCCAGCGGCAGACCAACCTGCCAGAACAGATTTTGACCGGAAATTCTGGCAATTTCAAAAAGATTGGTAGACGTCTGGCGAAATGCAGTACGCGCCAGCAAATAGATATAAGGATAGAGAACACTGGCCATAATCAGCATCGCCCCGCCAAAAGACCGAATTTCCGGAAACCAGTAATCGCGTGCCGTCTGCCAGCCAAAAAGCGCGCGCAAATAGCCCTGGACAGGGCCTGCATATTCAAAAAAATCAGTATAGCTATAAGCAATAATATAGGCTGGCATGGCCGCTGGCAGCACCAACAGCCATTCAAACCAGCTGCGCCCGGCAAAATGATAGCGGCTGACCAGCCAGGCCGTTGAAACCCCGAATATCACGGCCAGGCTGCCAACCCCGCCCATCAATAACAGCGTGTTTTGGATATATCTGCCCAGAACCGTTTGCAGCAAATGCGGCATTAAATCATCGCTCGGCCCGGTGGCCACAACGGCAATCGCTATCACAGGGGCAAGCAGGAATAACGAGAGGATGAATAAAAGCGGATGTATCGCCAATGCCTGGCGCAGATACCGCAAAATCTTTTGTTTTGCTAGGCCTGTTTTATGTCCGGGCTGAGCCGTCATTTATCTGTTTTACCCCGAATAAGCGATAGGATTACCTCTCGCATTGCACCTTGAAAAGTGGATGATAAAAAACACCCATCTGATTAAACAGAAAATCAGAATATGTAAACAATAATCATTCGCAACTAGCTGGCAAGCCCCTGCCATGCCCCTTATCAAAAACAGACAAACAAAAAAAATTTTCCACCCAACTGATTTTTATGGCAGGTT
>JAURQT010000152.1 GCA_030835985.1 Alphaproteobacteria bacterium | reverse complement strand
TTTGTGATGCCGGTCATAATCTGGCGGCTCGCGCCCTTGTTAAGGATGATATTGACCAGATTACCACGCATTTGCGTGATTTTATTGCGGATAAAACAGTGGATTGTGTGCTGGCTACGGGCGGGACAGGTCTTACCGGGCGCGATGTTACCCCGGAAGCCTTTCGCGCGGTGTTTGAAAAAGAAATTGAAGGGTTTGGCGAGATGTTCCGTTTTCTGTCTTTTAAGAAGATAGGCACATCTACCTTGCAGAGCCGAGCCGTCGCCGGGGTGGCAGGCGGTACCTATTTATTTGCGCTTCCCGGCTCGCCTTCTGCCTGCCGCGATGCGTGGGATGATTTGCTGGTGCACCAGCTGGATTATCGCCACCGCCCCTGTAATTTTGTCGAGATTATGCCAAGGCTGCAGGAAACAGGGATAGCCGGGCGCGCTTCTGGAAAATAAACTCTCCATTCTTGTATAGGGGTCAGCAGGCATGGCGAACAGGGGCACAAAAATATCTTCACAAACATCTTCACAAATATCTGGCCCTTCTTATCTGTTTGAACAGGAATGGGCAGCACAGGGCCCGGTTATCGGTATTGATGAAGCCGGGCGCGGGCCCTGGGCAGGGCCGGTTACAGCAGCAGCTTTCTGGATATGCCCGGATGGGTTGGACAGGCTGCCGGCAAGTCTAACCGATTCCAAAAAATTAACCGCGCGCCAAAGAGCAGATATTGAAACCCGCCTTTGCTGTCCAGGTGAAGGGCATCTATTTGCCGTCTATCACAGCTCGGTAGCCGAAATTGATGAAAAGGGGATTTTGCCCGCCACTTTTGCGGTCATGTCTGCGGCTGCCGGGGATGTGGCCGGCCAGCTGCAACAGGCTGGCTATCCAAACCCGCCCTCTATACTGGTAGATGGCAATCTTTTGCCTGAACTTGGCTTTCGTGCACGCGCCATTATCAAAGGCGATAGCCTGTCACTTTCCATCGCGGCTGCTTCCATACTGGCCAAGCAAAGCCGTGACAGGCTGATGGGCGAGCTGGCCGCAAAATACCCTGCCTATGGCTGGGAAAAAAATGCCGGATATGGCACGCCAGCCCATCAACACGCTATTGCCGGGCAGGGCGTTACCCCTCATCATCGCCGCAGCTATGCCCCCATTAAACGGTTTTTAGAGACAGGCCGTCTTTAGCCCGACACACCCCTTTAATCGCTCTTTTTTCTCTGATGGCGGCTTTTCAGGCCTTACCAGATATCGTAAGCCGGCAAACGGGCATATACCATATATAGATATTACTTTAGCTATGGTAAGTAATATATTGACTTTGTTAGATTCTATGATTCATTCTGATGCCAGAATCAATCTATAGCACCAGATTAGAGATATGAAAAAAGACCAGATCATACATGGGAACTGCCTCGACGCCCTGGTAAAATTGCCAGATGGGAGCGTAGATCTTGTCTTTGCAGACCCGCCCTATAACCTCCAGCTTTCCGGCCAGTTGCGCCGCCCTGATCAATCGGTTGTGGACGCGGTGGATGATGATTGGGATCAATTTGACAGTTTTGCAGAATATGATGCGCTTTCGGCTGCCTGGCTATCGGAATGTCGGCGTATCCTGAAGCCGGATGGCGCTTTATGGGTCATTGGCAGCTATCATAATATCTTCAGGCTGGGCAAACAGATTCAGGATTTAGGCTTCTGGATGCTGAATGATATTATCTGGCGCAAATCCAACCCGATGCCAAATTTCAGAGGGCGGCGATTTACCAATGCCCATGAAACGCTGATTTGGGCGGCAAAAAGCGCTGAGGCGAAATATACCTTTAATTATGATGCGATGAAGGCACTGAATGAAGGCTTGCAAATGCGCTCTGACTGGTATTTGCCGATTTGCAACGGGGCAGAGCGGCTAAAGGATGAAACAGGCAGCAAGGCACACCCTACTCAAAAGCCGGAAAATTTGCTGGCGCGTATCTTGCTGGCCTCTACCAAACGCGGGGATATTATCCTTGACCCGTTTTTTGGCAGCGGGACAACAGGGGCGGCGGCCAAACGGCTGGGGCGGCATTATATCGGCATTGAACAGGATAAAAAATATGTTGCGCTGGCCAGCCAGCGTATCGCGGCTATCCGGCCAGTGATAGATGACAGCTTGCTGGAATTAAGCGAAAAACGTGCCGAGCCACGTGTGCCTTTTGGCGCACTTATCGAAGGCGGGCTATTACAGACAGGCGATACGCTGTTTGATAAATCTGGCCAGCATCAGGCACGTATCCGTGCAGATGGCTCGCTGATTACAAAATCCAGACTTTCCGGCTCTATTCACGGGCTGGGGGCAAAATTGCAAGATCAGCCCTCCTGTAATGGCTGGCAATATTGGCATATTCGCAAAAATGGAAAAGATATCTGTATCGACCAGCTACGCGAAGAATATCGCACCTTGAATATGCCAGCAGATAAGGCCTGATAAAAACAGTCGCTCAGAGGCTGCGCTGGCGCGGCAATAACACAAATCCCAAAACAAACAACCCCAGAACAATCGCCATGCCGGCGCGTTCCAGCCCGGTGATATAAACTGCCCAGCCATATAAAAACGGGCCAATAAAGCTGGTGAGCTTGCCAGAAAGTGCCAGAAAACCGAACAGGCTTGCATGATGTTCGGCCGGGGCGATACGGGCGACCCAAACCCGGCTTGCGGCCTGGCAAGGGCCAATAAAGATGCCCAGACACAGACTGGCCGCCCAAAATATCATCAGGCTCTTGGTCAGCAAACAGATAAGCCCCAACCCGAATAGCCCGGCAAGAGAAATCTGAATAATGCGTATTGCCCCCCATTTATCGGTCAGGGGGCCGCCTGCGATAGCGCCCAGCCCGGCGGTGATATTCAGGCCAATCGCAAATATCAGAATATCTTTTTGATCAAAGCCAAAGACATTCGCGGCATAAATACCGCCAAAGGCAAACAGGGTGATTAACCCGTCATTATAGGCCATGCGCGCGATAAGAAACCGCACCATATCCGGCAGGGATATGGCAATTTTCCAGCTTTGCCTCAAAGAGGCAAGAAAGGCCTGTTTATCTGATTGCGGGGCCGTTTCATGGCGTGCAAAAAACAGGGGAAGGGAGAAAACAATCAACCAGAGACCGGCAAAAACCATCGATGCACGAACCGGCTCGCCCGCCTCTGCAGATAGCCCGAAAAAAGGTGTATCCGGCAAAATAAACAGACCCAGAACAAGCAGTAGCGCAAAAATCGCGCCGGCATATCCCAGCCCCCAGCCATACCCCGATATACGCCCTAATGCGGCAGCCGGGGCAATTTTTGGCAACAGGCTGTTATAATAGATAAAGGCCAGCTCGCTAAAGAAGATAGCCAGGCCAGACAGACCCAGCGCCAAAGCGATAAAACGGGCATCCGGTGCAGCAAACCACAACCCCATCACAGCGATAGCGGCAAGGCAGGTTGTCAGGATAAGCCCCTTTTTCACCAGACCTTTTTTATCGGCCAAATGGCCTAAAACAGGGGCCAAAAGGCCGGTTGCCAGTGCCGCGATGGATGTCATCATCGCCCAGGTAAAGGTGCCATTATCAGGGGATAGAATAGTGGTAAAATATACCGCAAAGATAAAGGTTGTATGCAAGGTCGGCAGTACCGAAGATGCCCAGTCATAGACCATCCAGCTGCAGCTTTTATAGGTGAATATGGCTGGCCGGCTAGAAGGCATATCTCTGCAAGGCAACGACATCACACCCAAGCCTGTCTCGCCCTTTCAAGCCCGTCAGCTCAATGACACATATCGCGCCTACCACCTGGCCGCCTGCTCGTTCCACCAGCTTTTCTGCTGCCGCCAATGTGCCGCCTGTGGCCAGCAAATCATCACACAGCACGACCTTTTTACCCTTCACCGCGCGGCTGGCATGCATGGAAAGCCGGGCTGTGCCATATTCAAGGGCATAGGCCTCTTCTAAAACCTTGCCAGGCAATTTACCTGCCTTGCGAACCATGATTGTCCCGCGTTTCAGGGCAAGTGCCAGCGGCATGGAAAATAAAAACCCCCGCGCATCGATACCGGCAAAAATATCCGGATCAAAACCTTTGGCCAGACGGGTCATCTCTGCCATCATTTTTGCCAAAACATCCGGGTCTTCCAAAGCCGGGCTGATATCATAAAAAGTGATACCGGCCTTGGGGAAATCCGGGGTTTTGGAAATATGATCATCCAGATTAAATGCGCGCATATCCAGCCTGTTATTTTTTATCTGCCAGCTGATAGGCTAGGCGCTTGCCGCTTTCTTTTCAAGACGTCTTTGATGCAAGACAGGCTCGGTGTAGCCAGATGGCTGAACCCGCCCTTTAAAAACCAGATCGCAAGCCGCCTGAAAAGCGATAGAGCTATCAAAATGGCCTGCCATTTTTTCATAAAGCGGGTCATCTTTATTTTGCTCATCCACAATTCCGGCCATTTTTTGCATCACGCCCATGACTTTTTCCTCGGAACAGACGCCATGATGCAGCCAGTTTGCGATATGCTGGGAAGAAATCCGCAAGGTCGCTCTATCTTCCATCAGGCCAATATCATTAATATCCGGCACTTTGGAACAGCCAACCCCCTGATCCACCCAGCGCACCACATATCCCAAAATACCCTGTGCGTTATTTTCTAGCTCGGCCGTAATATCGGCATCTGACCAGTTTGGACGGCTGGCAACAGGGATGGTCAGAATATCATCGCGCTTTGCCCGTCTCTGGCCGGTTAATTCGGCCTGGCGGGTAAAGACATCTATCTGGTGATAATGCAAGGCATGCAAGGTCGCCGCCGTTGGCGAGGGTACCCAGGCACAATTTGCCCCGGCCTTTGGATGGCCGATTTTCTGTACCATCATCTCTGCCATCATATCGGGCATTGCCCACATACCCTTGCCAATTTGTGCGCGTCCGGAAAATCCGCACGCCAGACCGATATCCACATTCCAGTCCTCATAGGCTGAAATCCAGGCGGCCTGCTTCATATCCCCTTTGCGGATCATCGGCCCTGCTTCCATCGAGGTGTGAATTTCATCGCCTGTTCTGTCCAGGAACCCGGTATTGATAAAGACAACCCGGCTGGCGGCGGCACGAATACACTCTTTTAAGTTAACAGTAGTGCGGCGCTCTTCATCCATAATGCCGATTTTGATGGTATTTGCAGGCAGACCCAGCAAAGTCTCTACCTCGCTGAAAATCTTGCACGCAAAGTCAACCTCTTCCGGGCCATGCATTTTAGGCTTAACGATATAAACAGACCCGCAACGTGAATTGCCTTTTTTTGTGCGATCCGGTATCGCGCCCAGAACAGTCATAAAGGCATCCATAATGCCCTCTGGAATTTCCTGGCCGTCCTGTAATAAAATGGCCGGATTGGTCATTAAATGCCCAACATTGCGTACCAGCATAAGCGAGCGACCATGCAGGATTCGTTCCGTGCCATCCGGGGCAGTGTAATGGCGATCTGTATGCAAGGCACGGGTAAAGCTTTTGTCGCCTTTTTGCATCTCGACAGACAGGCTGCCATCCATCAGACCCAGCCAGTTTTGATAGGCCAGAACCTTGTCTGTGCCATCCACAGCGGCAACCGAATCCTCGCAATCCATAATGGTGGATATCGCAGATTCCAGAATAATATCATCAATGCCGGCCTTGTCGCTTGCCCCGATGCGGCCTTGCTTGTTAATAATCAGGTCAATATGCAGATTGTTTTTCACCAGTAGGACAGAGCCGGGTGCCTCTGTTGAACCGGTAAATCCGGCAAATTGATGCTCATCTGTCAGATGAGTTGCCCCTTTTTCTGTCTGGATAATCAAACGGCCATTTTCTATGGCAAAGCCGGTGACAGATGCCCAGCCCCCTTGCACAAGAGGGGTGCGTGCATCCAGCAGCTCGCGGGCATGGGCAATAACCGCTGTGCCGCGCACCGGATTATAGCTGGCTGTTTTTTCCGCGCCATTGCTTTCATCCAGCACGTCCGTGCCATATAGCGCATCATACAGGCTGCCCCAACGCGCATTGGCCGCATTCAGTGCATATCTGGCATTCATCACCGGCACAACCAGCTGCGGGCCGGCAATACGGGCGATTTCATCATCAACATTCTGTGTATCGATAACAAAATCCTCGCCTTCGGGTACCAGATAGCCAATCTCTTTTAAAAATGCGGTATAGGCATTTATATCCATGCCTGTCTCGCGATTATCTATCAGCCATTTATCGATTTGTGCCTGAATTTTCTCGCGCGTTTCCAGCAGCTCTGCATTGCGCGGGGCTAATTTATGGACGCGCTCATCAAACCCTGTCCAAAAGCTGGATGGGTCAATCGATGCCGCTGGCAAAAGCACATCATTCACAAAGGCAAGAAGTTCAGCATCTACAGACAAATTACCCTGGACGATATATCCCATTATCAGGCTCCTTTTAGATTAAATCAGTTTGGCAGTGGTTTCGGCTGTATCCTGCCCTGTTTCAGGCCGTTGGATATCTCATTTGTCAAATAGGGCGAAAATAGATTATCCCAACAGATTGCCACCCCAGATATGTAGCGTTAGTCATACATCAGCGTAACCGCTGTTTCCATTATATGGAAATGCCTTTCAAAATGAAAACCCGGCAAAAATAGAATGCCTTTTAAGAGTAAAATCTGGCACAAATGACATAACGATTGTGATAGCTATGTTTTATGCGGCCAAATATTAGCCAGGGTTAAGGTATAAGACAGGGTTAAGGGGCTATGGCCCGTCCCAGATAATTCCGGCTATGGCCAGCTGATCCTTTATCAGGGAAATAAATTCATCCAGGCTGTTATTATCCCGGCCTTCTGCTCTGACCACCAGCGCCCCTTCGGTATTGGATGCCCGAATAAGACACCAGCCTTTTGTTGTTGTTATTCTAACTCCGTCGATAAGATTGATCTGCTCGGCTGGCAGGATAGCGGCAAATTGCCGGGCAAGCTTTTCGATGACGCCAAATTTTTGCGTGTCCTTACAAACGATATGGCATTCCGGGGTAGCATAGATGGCTGGCAACTGGTCAACAAAATCTGTCAGGCTCTGGCCGGTTTCCAGCTTTTGGCGCTGCATAAAACTGATAAGCCGAACCGCAACATATAGCGCATCATCAAACCCGAAATAGTCATCAGCGATAAAAATATGACCAGACATCTCGCCTGCCAGAGGGGCGCCCATATCGCGAAGACGGGCTTTCATATGGCTATGACCGGTTTTCCAGAGATGGGCCTTTCCGCCTGCCTGTGTAATCAGGGACATGGCAGACAGGCTGGATTTTACATCAAAGATAATATCGCTTTTCGGGTGTTTTTTTAAAATATCCAGCCCCAGATAGGCGGTTAGTATATCGCCTGCAATATGCCGGCCTTTGGCATCCACCACGCCTATTCTGTCACCATCCCCGTCAAAGCCGATACCGCCATCGGCCCCTGCTGTTAATACTTCTTCGCGCAGCATCGCCAGCGTCTTTGGGTCAACAGGGTTGGGATGATGGTTGGGAAAATGCCCGTCAATTTCGGTAAAAAGTGCGCGATGGGTACCGGTTGCCCGGGCAAGGACAGCCTCTGTGGCAGGGCCGGCTGCCCCGTTTCCAGCATCCCATATAATATGCGCATCGCCGAAATCGGCATGTTCCATAATGCGTTCTATATAGGCATCAAATACTGAAATCTGTTGCTGACTGCCGCCTTTCTGAGCCTTGATACCTGCGGCACTGGCCGCGCCCAATTTCTGGATATCCTCGCCAAAAAAGCTGATATGAGCCTGTACCAATTTAAAGCCATTATGGTCAGGCGGATTATGGCTGCCGGTGACCTGTATCGCCCCATCGCAATTTAGATATCTATCGGCAAAATACAGCATGGGCGTTGGCCCCACCCCGATATCGATCACCTGGCAGCCGGAAAAGACCAGCCCGTCTATCAGTGCGGCCGCACATTCAGGCGAGGTCAGCCTGCCATCGCGCCCCACCGCGATTTTAGCCGGACCTGATGCCGCATTTTTTGCCCCTGTCATGTGTCCGAAGGCCGCGCCGATGAAAAACGCATCCCTGACAGACAGGGTTTTACCAACCTGGCCTCTGATATCATAGCTACGCAGAATGGTGGGGTTAAATGAATGGGCGCGTGTTACAGCCTGGTCGGCAGCCATTGGGATAATTCTCCTTGTAACTCGTCATGTGCCAGCCCAAAGGCGATATTGGCTTTTAAAAAACCGATTTTTGAGCCGCAATCAAAGCGCTCACCAGAAAAGTTCAGCCCATGAAAAGGGGTGTGGCCAATACGCGCGGCCAGCGCATCGGTCAGCTGAATCTCGCCGCCCGCCCCACGCCGGCCTTTACCCAGCTCTTCAAATATTTTCGGCTCCAGAATATAACGGCCCACCACTGCCTTGTCAGAGGGGGCTTTATCCGGAGCGGGCTTTTCCACAATGCCGATAATTTCGGTTAAATTGCCCTGTTTGCTGCCAGGCGTGATAATCCCGTAAGCGCCGGTATCGCTGGCAGGTACATCCATCAGTGCGACCATATTACCGCCAGTATAGGCAGCCGTCATCTCTGCCATCGCCGGTGCGCCCAAAATCAAATCATCTGCCAGTAATACCGCAACCGGCTCTGTACCGATAAGATGGCGTGCACACCATACCGCATGGCCCAGCCCGGCCGGTTCTTGCTGGCGGACATAGGATACCGAGCCCGGCTCGCGCAACATTCGGCGCACCACTTCCAATGCGTCTGCCTTATCCTTTTCAATAAGGACAGCTTCCAGCTCGGTTGAATGGTCAAAATGATCTTCAATGGCGGTTTTATTGCGCCCGGTGACAAAGATAAATTGTTCAATTCCTGCGGCGGCGGCTTCTTCTACGGCATATTGTATCAACGGTTTATCGACCACTGGCAACATTTCTTTGGGCATCGCCTTGGTCGCGGGCAAAAAGCGTGTCCCCAAACCGCCTACAGGAAAAATTGCTTTTTTTATCGTCATTTTAAAGGTACTTTCATCAAAGCGTCACGATGGCGTGATGTAACTATGTCCCGAGAGGCAAAATTTGAGTTTAAAGCCGCCTTCGGCGTTTTTAAATTCATCAAAAAGAAGGTTATCATGCCCCTTATAAAACAGATAATTGACCGTTCTGTTACTGTCAAACAAGCGATGGCAAAAACTTGCCTCCAGCCAGCTGAACAGGCAGCTGAAATCATCGCGCAATCGTTGCAAAATAAGGGTAAATTGCTGTTATGCGGCAATGGCGGTTCAGCAGGCGATAGCCAGCATCTGGCCGCAGAATTTGTGGCTACGCTGGATCATACGCGCCCCCGCCCCGGCTTGCCAGCTATCGCTTTGACCACCGATACGTCTTTTTTAACCGCCTATGCCAATGATTTCGGCTTTGAGGGTATCTTTGCCCGCCAGGTAGAAACATTGGGGCAAAAAGGTGATGTGCTGATAGCTATCTCGACCAGCGGCAATTCAAAGAATGTGTTGGCAGCAGCTAAAATGGCTCGGCAAATGGGGATGAGCGTTATTGCCATGACCGGCCAGAGCGGCGGGGCATTGGCTGCGCATTGCGATATTTTGCTGAATGTGCCAAGTGATATTACCATGCATATTCAGGAATGTCATATCGCGCTGGGCCATGCCATTACCGCACAGGTCGAAGAGCTGGTCGCCAGGCAAGGCTAGAGATACTTAAAAAAGAGCAAGGCAAAAACGATGAAGATTGTGGTTATTGGTACAGGATATGTCGGGCTGGTTTCGGGGGCGTGTTTTTCGGAATTCGGCTTTGATGTGACCTGTATTGATAAAGATGACAGGAAAATAGATCAGCTAAAGGCAGGGGAAATTCCGATTTACGAGCCGGGTCTGGACGCGCTGGTCGCCCGCAATCATCAGGCAGGCAGATTGCATTTTACCACAAGGCTGGATAATCATATCGCCGAGGCAGATGCCATCTTTATCGCGGTTGGTACGCCCACCCGGCGCGGCGATGGCCATGCCGATCTGTCCTATGTTTTTGCCGCTGCCAAAGAAGTGGCTGGCCAGCTATCGGGCTATAGCGTGATTGTCACCAAATCCACTGTGCCGGTCGGTACAGGCCGGCAGGTAGAAGAGATAGTGCGCACCGCCAATCCCGACGCAGATTTTGATGTGGTTTCCAATCCTGAATTTCTGCGTGAAGGCTCTGCCATTGGTGATTTTATGCGCCCCAACCGGGTGGTGGTGGGCGCCGAAACCGACCGGGCCATTGCGGTGATGCGCGCCCTTTATCGCCCCTTATATCTTATCGAAAAGCCGGTGTTATTTACCAGTTTGGAAACAGCCGAGCTGATTAAATATGCCGCCAATGC
>JAURQT010000151.1 GCA_030835985.1 Alphaproteobacteria bacterium | reverse complement strand
TCACCGCAAATATCTGCCCCTTGTATGCGCGGAAAGGCAATTGGTGCGCCGCCCCAGGACGGATCGCTTTCATCTATTGACTGATGGCCGCTGGCAGTAGTGGCAGTAACAACAGATTTTGAATACCAGCCAGCACGTGTATTGATATCGGTATTATTCAGACCACAAGCCAGTATCTTTACCAGAACCTGGCCATCGCCGGGGCGGGGACATGGCCAGTTTTCCTGAAAGACCATCTGATCCATACCGCCATGTCCCATGGTCACCATCGCCTGCATGGTCTCTGGTATAAAAAAGGATGGTGCGGTCATCATGGGCGGACAATCCTGTTTGCCTATCTCACGGTTTGAATCTATCAGCCCCCATAGGGCAGTGCAATCATGGCCATTTGCTTTTTCATTACAGCAGGGGCACAGGTTCAGAATTTTGAAATTAATTTGGCAGAAGCAGCAGTTTATGCGTAGACTATATGTCTGAGTAGTATATTGTTTTTTTGCTCTATCTGGCACACTCACCCATTGATATCTAAAAAGGACAGACAAAGCCTCATGTCAAAGGTCAATATTGAATTTACCCTGTTTTCGGCATTTTACTCGCCCCTGATTTCCACCATGACAGGCGGTTTTTTAACCGATGAAGGGCTGGAATATGAATGGCGCGTTTCAGCCCCCGGTGTCAGCGCGATTGAATCCCTGAAAAAAGGAGAGGCTGATGTGGTGCAATCGACCCTCTCGCAAGGGTTTACCAGCCTGAATAAGGGTCAAGCGCCCGGATGTGTGCATTTTGCGCAAGTTAACGGGACAGACGGTTTTTTCATTACTGCCCGTGCAGCTGATGACAGCTTTGACTGGCACAAGCTGGAAGGGGCAGATGTGCTGGTGCATCATGGCGGCCAGCCGATGACAATGTTCCGCTATGGCTGTCATAAAGCCGGGATCGATATTAATAAAATCAATATCATTGATGCGGGCAATGGCGCTCAGATGGACAAGGCCTTTCGTGAAGGGATGGGCGATTATATCCATCAGCAAGGCCCTGCCCCGCAGCAATTACAGGCAGATGGGCAAGGCTTTGTTGTGGCCGCACTTGGCACGCCTATCGGGAGATGTGCCTTTTCCAGCCTGGCCAGCACGCCTGAATTTTTAAATAGCGATATCGCGCCGGCCTTCACCCGTGCCTTTGCAAGGGCAAAAGCCTATTTATGCGAAGCCTCGGCGGCTGAAATTGCGGCGGCACAAAAGCCGCTTTTCCCGAATATTGATGAGGCTGTTTTAGCCGATTGTATTGCCAGCTATCAGGAAATTGGATGCTGGCGCGGCTCTATTGACATCACGCCGCAAGGCTATGAAGCTATGCTTGATATTTTCGATTTTGATAATAAGTTGAAAGCACGTTATGCCTATGACCAGATTTGTGCATCCCCGCCGCGCTATGATATCTAGCCAGAGGCCGGGACGCGCTGACATAAGGGAAGAAAAAAGATTACCGATAGTTTTTGAATTTTTAAGGAGATGAATTCATGTATGAAAAGTTGGAATTATTGATTAACGGAAAATGGCGTCAGGGCTCGGGTGGTAAGACAGAAACTGTTTACAATCCGGCAACAGGCGAGGCACTTGGCGAGCTGCCTCATGCCAGTATCGCTGATTTGGATGAAGCGCTGGCGGCAAGTGAAAAAGCCTTTCAGGTCTGGCGAAAGGAAACTGCGTTAAACCGCCAGAAAATTCTGGAAAAAGCCTGCCGTATTCTGGAAGATCGCTTTGATGAAGTGGCCGAGAATTTAACAAAGGAAATGGGCAAGCCGCTGGCCGAAGCCAAGATAGAGCTGAGCGTTGCCATCGATATTATTCGCTGGTATGGCGAGGAAGGAAAGCGGATTTACGGGCGCACTGTGCCATCACGTATGCCAGGTATTAGCCAGACTGTCAGAAAAGACCCGGTCGGTCCGGTCATCGCTTTTGTGGCCTGGAACTTCCCGGCGGTTAATGTGGTACGCAAGGTGGCCGGATCACTGGCAGCTGGCTGTTCGGTGATTATCAAGCCAAGTGAAGAAACGCCTGGTACTGCAATCGCGATTGCCAGAGCCTTGCAAGAGGCAGGCCTGCCAGATGGCGCGCTGAATGTGGTGTTCGGGGTGCCGGCAGAAGTGTCCGAGCATCTGTGCTTCTCGCCTATCCCGCGCAAGCTGTCCTTTACAGGTTCTGTGCCAGTGGGCATTCATCTGCAAAAGCTGGCAGCAGAAAATATGATCAAATGCACAATGGAGCTGGGCGGACATTCGCCTGTATTGGTGTTTGAAGATGCCGATATCGAAAAGGCGGCCTCGATTGCCGCAGCTGGTAAATTCAGAAATGCCGGCCAGGTTTGTGTTTCGCCAACCCGTTTTCTGGTACAAAAATCAGTACAGGGTAAATTTGTAGATGCCTTTGCCTCTGCGGTTGATGCGCTGAAAGTGGGCGATGGTATGGAAGAGGGCACAAATATGGGCCCGCTGATCGCCGACCGCCGTATCGATGTTATGGATGGGCTGGTTCAGGATGCGATCGCACAAGGTGCAGAGCTGGTGCGCGGTGGCAGCCGTTTGAACCGCGAAGGCAGTTTTTATGCCCCGACCATATTGAATAATGTTTCTGATGAGGCGCGTATCATGAATGACGAGCCTTTTGGCCCGGTTGCCCCTATAGACAGTTTTGGTTCTGTGGATGAGGTGATTGCCCGTGCCAATCGCTTGCCCTTTGGTTTGGCTGCCTATGCCTTTACCGAGGATCCGGCTCTGATTGCGCGTCTGAAAGATGATTTGGAAACAGGTCTGCTGGCTGTCAATTCTACGGTTGTTTCTGTTCCTGAAACACCTTTTGGCGGGGTAAAGCATAGCGGCTATGGCTCGGAAGGCGGTATTGAAGGGCTGGAAGCCTTTTTAACTACCCGCTTTGTCACCGAAACCTATTAAAAAAATCCGCATATCAAAAAAGCCGCCTCTCTATGGTGAGGGGCGGCTTTTTTTTGCGAAAATTTCTTTTCTTTTGGCAGTTTTAAAAAAACTAGCGTCCCATCCAGCCGCCATCCACGACCAGAACTTCGCCATGGACATAATTGGCCGCATCAGAGGCTAAAAAGACAGCAGGGCCGCCAAAATCCTCAGGCGTACCCCAGCGTCCGGCCGGAATACGCTCCAATATCGCCTTGTAGCGCTGTTCATCATCCTGCAAGGCTTGCGTGTTATCCGTGGCGATATAGCCAGGGGCAATCGCATTGACATTCACCCCCTTGCCTGCCCATTCATTGGCCAGGGCTTTGGTTAATTGGCCAATGCCGCCTTTGGAGGCCGCATAGCCTGGCACGGTGATCCCGCCCTGAAAGGTCAAAAGCGAGGCGGTAAAGATAATTTTACCTGACCCGCGCGCTATCATCTGTCTGCCAATTTCGCGGCTGATAACAAATTGGGCATTCAGATTTACTTCCAGTACCTCATCCCATAAATCATCATCATGCTCTGCGGCCGGTTTGCGTTTGATGGTACCGGAATTATTGATCAGAATATCGGGGGTGATATTTTCGGCTGCCAGCCTTGCACAGAAATCTGTCACTGCCCGGCGATCGGAAAAATCAACACTATGGGCGGTAAATTTACGCCCCATCGCGGTCACCGCTTTTTCTATTGCGCTTCCCGATGCTTCCAGAGAGGCACTTACCCCGATAATATCTGCCCCGGCAGAGGCCAGCGCTTCGGCAATGCCGCGGCCAATACCGCGCCGGCACCCCGTAACAAGGGCGGTTTTCCCGGCCAGATTAAACTGATCTAGAATACTCATAACGCATTTCCTACTCTGATGAGGCTTTTCATTGCCGTTGGGCTGCTGTCCAATGCTTCAAAGGCGGTCTGGATATCTTCCAGCGGACTGACATCGGTGATAATGGTGTCGGCATCAACCCCGCCCGAGGTGATGATCGCGATAGCCTTATCATAATCTTCTGCTTCATAGACACGTGCGCCGATTAATTGCAGCTCTCGCCAGAAAAATTGAAACAGGTCAATTTGCGGCTTCTGGGCGTGAATGGCGACCATTACGATACGGGCTCTGGTCGCAGCGATAGCGGTCATCGCATCCACCCCTTTCTGGGTGCCCGATACTTCGAAAACCACATCTGCCCCCTTGCCAGAGGTTTTGTCGGCAATCGCGCCTGCCAGATCGGTTTCTGCCGGATTGATGGTCTCAAAGCCCAGCTTTTTGGCAATCTCTAACCGGTTCGGATTTACCTCCGAGAGCGTGACCTTGCCGCCGGCATCGCGGGCAACCATGGCCACCAATATGCCGATAGGCCCGCCGCCAATCACCACTACATCCTCGCCCGGTTGCAGATTGGATAGCCGCACATCATGACAGGCCACCGCAACAGGCTCTATCAATGCGGCATGATCCAGGCGCAAATTATCGGGCAGTTTATGCAAGGTATGGGCAGGTACACACCAGATTTCCTGCATCGCCCCATCAGTATCCAGACCCAGAAATTTCAAGCGATGACAAATATGGGTATGGCCGGCCGCACAAGCAGGGCATTCCCCGCAATGGTCAAGCGGGCGCACCACAATTTTCTGGCCGATCTCAAAGCCCTCAACCCCCTCGCCAATGCCGGCAACAATGCCGGACATTTCATGGCCGATGACGCGGTTATGACCTACACGTGCATCCATATTGCCGTGATAGACGTGCATATCTGTGCCGCAAATGCCGCAAAAGGCAATCCGCACGGCTACCTCGCCCTTGCCAGGTTCAAGGGCTGGGGTTTGTTCTACAGTAAAGGTTTTGTTGCCGCGATAAAAGGCAGCAGAAATCATTTGTTCGTTCATGCCAGGCGCTTTCTATAGCTGAGGGCTGTTTCATCCCTGTTTTGCAAATTGGTTAGCCAAGATTACGCCAGAGAATGTCAAAAGCATACTCAAAACTTTGCGAAAGACAGATAAAGCCGATAGAATTGGTTGACAGCTGGCCAGGTTTTTCGCCAGACCGATTGAAAGAGGTATATCTCTTTTGGCTATCCATAGCAGAGGACAATAACAGGGGGCGTAAGATGGGTAAAATTACAGATATTAAAGCGCAGCGCTTTGCCCTGCCCCTGAAAGAGGTGTTAAGCGATGCGATGCATGGCGACCATACCCATTTTGAACTGATTTGTGCGACCATTACAACGGATAATGGCCTGTCCGGTACCGGCTATAGCTATACAGGCGGCAAGGGCGGTCATGCGATTGTGGCGATGATCGAGCATGATTTAACGCCCTATCTTATGGGCCGCGATAGTACAGATGTCGAAGCCCTTTATGAGGGGATGAATTTTCATATTCACTATGTGGGGCGCGGCGGGGTGGCGGCCTTTGCAGTTTCGGCTGTGGATATCGGGCTATGGGATTTGCGTTGCCAGCAGGCAGGTCAGCCCCTGCATCAAATGCTGGGCGGGGCATCGGACAGATGCCGGGCCTATCGCGGCGGCATTGATTTAAATTATCCCTTGCCAAAATTGCTGGCCAGTATCGAGGGCTATCTGGAAGAGGGGTTTGATGCGGTCAAAATAAAGGTTGGAAAGCCTGATTTGTCAGAAGATATTGAACGGGTACGGGCGGTGCGCAACCTTATCGGCGACGATATCGCCTTTATGGTAGATGCAAATTACGCCCTTGATTATGATCGCGCGCTGGCGGCGGCAAAGGCGTTTAATGACTATAATATTATCTGGTTCGAAGAGCCGATGTTGCCGGATATGTATGCCGATTATGGCAAATTGGCGAGGGCATCGGGCTGTCCTCTGGCGATGGGCGAGAATCTGCACACCCTTCATGAATTTGAGCTGGCTTGCGAATTTTCCGAGCTGTCCTATCTGCAGCCCGATAGCTCTAATTGCGGGGGCATTACAGGCTGGATGCAGGCGGCAAATCTGGCGCAAAAAAACGGGGTGCCTGTTTGCAGCCACGGGATGCAGGAATTACACGTCTCTATGGTGTCTGCCCGGAAAAATGCCGGCTGGATAGAGGTGCATAGCTTTCCCATAGATGAATATACCGCCCGGCCATTAAGGCTGGAAAATCATCTGGCAATTGCCCCGTCCGAGCCGGGCATAGGGGTCAGTTTTAACTGGGAAAAACTGGCAGCCGAACATGACCCTTCTGCCTGATTTTTTTAGCCGAAATATTTTTTTACAGATATAATAAAAAGACAGACAAGGGATAACAAGGAGCCTTATCACGTGGGACTGGCGACCATCGTTCTGGATAATTTACCGCTATTATCGCTGGATTTGGAAACCACCGGCTTGCGGCCAAAGACCGATCGCATTGTCCAGATAGGGGCGGTTGACCCCTTTGATAGTGCTGTCCAGTTTGACCAGCTGGTAAATCCCGGCATTCCTATTCCTGCCTCAACTACCGCTATTCATCATATTGATGATGCGATGGTGGCACAGGCACCTAATTTGGCAGCGGTTTTCTCAAGCCTGCGCGGCCTTGCGGCAAACAGGGTTTTAATCGGTTATAATATCGGCTTTGATTTGGCAGTTCTGCAAGCTGAGGCCAATCGTCATGGTTTGGAATGGGAATGGACGGGCGCTTTATGTATTCGCCAGCTTGCCACTATCGCCCTTGGCAGCCAGGCCATGCTGATGATAAGCGATCTTGAAGCGCTGGCTCAGCATTATAATATCTCGCAAGCGAACCGTCATACTGCCCTTGGGGATGCGGTGATGAGCGCCGGAATATTTCAGGCGATGTTGCCAGATCTGAAAGAAAAATCTGTTACCACTCTGGGCGATGCCTGGCGGGCGGTAGGCGAGCTGGATCAGACGCGCCTGCTGCAGGCCAATGCCGGATGGGTGGATGTAGCCGCTCTTAACCAGCAGGCCGAGCCCTTGCGGTCTCTGGCACGTATTGACCCGTTTCCCTATCAGCATCGTATCCATGAAATCATGCTGCATAATCCGGTGATTTTGCCAGCTGAAACAACGGTATTGCAAGCAGCAGAAAGAATGAAATCGGCAAAGCTGGATTGTGTGTTTGTGGGCAATAGTGCGGACAAAATTGAAGGCATTGTCTCGGAACGCGATGTGGTTCATGCGGTTGCACTGCCATTATCCGAGGTTGCAACGGCACGAAACATTCAGCTGGGCGCGATGATGTCTGCACCTGTTATCACGGTCAGAGAACAGGATTTTATGCATGTCGGGCTGGGGCGTATAGGCCATCATGATATCCGCCATCTGGGGGTGGTGGATGAAAACGGGGCGTTAACCGGCTGGCTTTCTTTGCGCGAACTAACCCGCCAGCGCCTGACCCAAGCGGTGGTGATAGGCGATAAATTATCCACCGCCATTTCTGCTGAGGATATACGCAGTGCATTACAGGAATTGCCGCTGCTGGCCAGCTCGCTTTTGGCAGACGGGGTGCGCGGCGATGAAATTGCGTCTGTTGTTAGCGGGGAATATCGCTCCAGCTTGCGCCGGGCAGCGATATTGGCAGAACAGATGCTGACAGACCAGGGCCGGCCGCCCCCATGTGATTATGCGGTTCTGGTTTTGGGTTCTGCGGGTCGGGGTGAAAGCCTGCTGGCCGCTGATCAGGATCACGCTATTATCTATGCCGATACAGCCGATAGCCCGCAGCAAGCCGCCTTGCATCAAAGCTGGTTTAAAGAATGTGGCCAGCTTATCGCAGATATGCTGGATAGTGCCGGTATTCCCTATTGTCCGGGCAAGGTGATGTCCAGCCAGCCGGAATGGTGTCGCTCGCTAAAAGGCTGGCAGGAAGCGATAAAAAGCTGGATAGGCAAGTCACGCCCGCAAGATTTGCTGAATGTGGATATTTTCTTTGATTTTGCTCTGGTACATGGCGATGTGCAATTGGCGGGTCGCTTGCGCCGTATGATGACACAAAGGGCAGCGGCCAATCGCGGTTTTTTAAAATTGCTGGCACGTAATACGGGCGGGGCGCAAGCGGGCATGACCCTGTTTGGCGGTCTGAAAACCGATAATGGCCGCTTTCATATAAAGCTGCATATTCTGTTGCCCTTGATAGAAACCTTGCGGGTATTGGCAATCTCGCGCGGGATAGAGGCACAAAATAGTGCTGCCCGAGCAGAGGCCTTGCTAAAAACCGGCACATTGCCAGCTGAAATCGGACAATTTTCAGAAGATATAAAATTCAGCCTGAAATTGCTGTTGCGCCAGCAGATAAAAGATATCTCGGCCGGCCTTGCCCCCAGCTCAAAAATAGCTGTAGAGGGGTTAAGCCCGTCCGAGCGGCATTTGCTAAAAGCGATACAGGGGCGGATCAAAAATCTGGAACCGCTGATACAGGCCTGTTTATTTGATCGCTAATAGGGTCTGCCAGCGATAAACTGGCAAATCTGTTTGACCTGTTATTTACAAAACTTTTATAACCTAATCTGACAATATATGATCTACAGGGTCTGGCTGAAAATAGGAGGGGTGAAAGATGGGTGTACCTATCCCGGAAGTGAAAGCCTTTTTTGACGATGATAGCAATACCATCAGCTATGTGGTCAGCTGTGCTGAAACGCGCCATGCGGCGATAATTGATTCTGTATTGGGGCTGGATTATGCCTCGGGCGGTATTTCCTATCGCCAGGCAGATGATATGCTTGCCTATATCGCGGAAAAAGAACTGCTCATTGACTGGCTTATCGAAACCCATGTTCATGCCGATCATCTATCTGCTGCCCCCTATTTACAGGAAAAAACAGGCGGGAAAATTGCCATATCCAAACATATTGTCGAGGTGCAGAAAATCTTTGGCAAAGTGTTTAATGCCGGCACAGAGTTTGAACGTGATGGCAGCCAGTTTGATCGCTTGCTCGAGGATCAGGACAGCTATGAGATAGGCCGCTTGCAAGGCCGGGCTATTCATACACCTGGCCACACACCGGCCTGTATGGCCCATATTATTGGTGGTGCCATTTTTGTTGGCGATACGCTATTTATGCCGGATGGCGGCACAGCACGGGCAGATTTTCCGGGCGGGGATGCGCGCACCTTGTATCAAAGCATCCAGAAAATTCTGGCACTGCCGGATGAAATGCGGATTTTTGTTTGCCATGATTATATGCCAGGCGGCCGCGATTTGGGCTATGTGACAAGCGTTGGCGAGCAAAAGGCAAAAAATATTCATATTGGCGGCGGCATCACAGAACAGGAATTTGTTGAAATGCGCGAGAAAAGGGATGCCACCTTGTCTATGCCAAAGCTGATTATGCCCTCTATTCAGGTGAATATGCGAGGCGGAAATATGCCGCCGGCAGAAGAGAATGATGAGGTTTATTTAAAAGTGCCTGTCTCTGGGCTAAGGGGAAAATAAATGACGATTAACTGGATAGAATTTACACCGCTTATGTCTTTTATCGGTGGCCTGCTTATCGGGGCGGCTGCCTTGATATTAATGGTCACCAAAGGCCGTGTCATGGGCATCAGCGGTATTCTGGCAGGGATGATGCCGGCGTCCTCCTCTTTTGAATTTTTATGGCGGCTGGCCTTTGTGGCCGGGGTCATTGCCGGGCCGTTACTGCTTGTCCATTTTGATCTCTATGTGATTAATGTTGTATCCGTTGGCGATGGGGCGATGTTGTATCTGGCGGCCTTGCTGGTCGGGGTTGGCACGGCAATCGGTTCTGGCTGTACATCCGGACATGGCATTTGCGGGCTGGCCCGTCTGTCGCCTCGCTCGTTTGCGGCTGTGATGGTGTTTGTGCTGGCAGGGGTGGTTACGGTTACTGTCCTGCGGCATTTGCTGTAATTTAGGCGCCTGAAGAAGTGAAGGAAAAGAAGATGGGATTAGCATTATTATCTGCCGCGATATCTGGCGTAATTTTCGGGATTGGTCTGGCGCTGGCAGGGATGTTAAACCCGGCAAAAGTTGCCGGATTTTTAGATGTTTTCGGGCTATGGGATCCCTCGCTGATGCTGGTTATGGCAGGCGGGATATCGGT
>JAURQT010000150.1 GCA_030835985.1 Alphaproteobacteria bacterium | reverse complement strand
GACAGCTCCTGATATGGATGGTGCCAAGAAGCTGGTCGCCTATATGCTGTCTCCAAAGACACAAATTGCTACATTGCGGGCAACAAACTTCTTTCCCGTTGTGGATGTAACGCTGCCGAATGACCTTCCTCCTGCTGTTCAGGCCGCTGGTGGTGCAGTTGCCAAGATGAGTGCATCAGCCGATGCAAATCCTGGTCTGCTCCCAGCTGGCTTGGGTAGCAAAGGTGGTGATTTCAACCGTGTATTCGTAGACAGCTTTGAGCGTATTGTACTGGCAAATCAGGACATCAGAACAGTTCTGAATGAGCAGAAGAAAGCGCTTCAGGCGATTATGAATGAAACAGGCGCACCATGCTGGGCACCAGATGCCCCGTCTAAAGGTGCTTGCCCGATTGAATAAATCGGCAGTATCCTAAATTATACGACGGCCTGTAGATACCTTTTTTGCAGGTCGTCAAAACACCCTCCTCAAGACCTGGAAGAAAACCTGAATATGGATAAGCGTTACCTGCCCTATATTCTCATAGCTCCTGCTACGCTATTCCTGGGTCTATTTTTTTTATATCCCTTTTTTCTTGTCGCCAGTCAGGCTTTTGTCTCTGATGGCGGTTTATCATTAAAACATTTTCAGGATGTAACCAGCTATTGGAAATTTCCAATCTCTCTTAAAAATACCCTTTATCTGACAGCCGCAGTTGTGCCTATCCAGCTTGCCTTTGCCTTGTTAATGGCAACAATGGTTGCTCGCATGAAAAAGGGTCGGGATATGGTGTTATATATCTGGACCATTCCGCTAGGTATTTCTGATTTGGCTGCTGGCATTGTCTGGCTCGCTATTTTTGAGCAATCCGGTTTTTTAAACTCGATGATGGTTGGCATGGGCTTTTTGGATAAACCTGCCACCTTGTTATCTTATCAGAGCCCATTAATGGTATTTGTTGCTATCGCGCTGGCTGAAATCTGGCGTGCCACAGCTATTATGCTGGTTATCATTGTTGCCGGTATTGGGCTTATTCCAAAAGAATATTACGAGGCAGGCGAAGTGTTTGGCGCGTCGCGTTGGCAGCAATTTTTGCGCATTACACTGCCTTTGCTAAGACCCTCATTACAAACAGCACTGATATTAAGGGTAATACTGGCTTTTGAGGTATTTGCCGTTGTAGCGGCATTGGGCGGTACTTTATTTCCTGTCCTGATGGGCGAGACCTATGCCTATCAGTTTGATCTTCTCAACAGCAATGCCGCAGCTGCGATGGCAATGGTGATATTGACATTGTCTATCGGCTTTACCCTAATCATCCTGTATGCGCTAAGAGTGCCAAAGGGTGCAAGGATATGACTGCTAGCCTCGTGCCAAAAACCGGCTTTAGGGAAGGTAGAATATTATTTGGCGCCTCTATATTTTTACTGTGCGCATGGGTTCTGGTGCCACTTTATCTGTTATTAATAAACACCCTTTCTTCTCCTGAGGCGGTGAATGGATTTCCAAAATCACTTTTGCCAGAATTTGATTTTGAAAGTTTGATTTTCTTTTCCCAATTTCAGGGCATGATAGATGCGCTGATAAATTCAGTGCTGGTAGCCGGACTGACCATGATACTGGCGATTGCGATAGGTGCACCTGCCGGCTATGCATTATCTCGATTTGATTTTGCAGGCAAAGAATTGTTCAGAATAATGATTTTGCTTACAAGAGCCTTTCCTTTGCCGCTGCTCGCACTACCATTAGCCGTGTTTTTCATTCGAACTGGCCTTGATGATAGTGTGTTTGGCCTGTCTCTTATTCATACAACTCTTGCTCTGCCCTTTGCGGTCCTTATTACCTTTTCTCTTTTTTCTGGCATTCCAACTGAATTGGAAGAGGCGGCATGGACACTTGGTTGCACGCGTATTCAGGCATTTATCTATGTCGTTCTACCGCTGATTATACCAGGGATTACAGCTTCTGCTATTTTTGCCTTTGTGATTTCATGGAATGAGGTTTTTGCTGCGGCTGTGCTGACAATAGAAAACCGAACATTGACAGCCTTTTTGTTACAGAATTTGGACACATCCCCTTTGCATCTGAAATTTGCAGGCGGGTTCATTCTTGTTGTCCCGGCCCTGATTTTCATTTTTGCGGTGCGAAAATATTTATTTGCCATGTGGGGCATAGCCAACAGGTAGATATAGGAAAGCATAGATTATGGCAGAAATTAAAATAAAGAATGTTGCAAAAAAATTTGGCACCTTCCAGGCGCTTAATTCGATTGATCTGACCATAGCTGACCGGGAATTTATGGTGTTGCTCGGTGCATCCGGTTGCGGCAAGACAACCTTGCTGCGGATTATTGCCGGTCTTGAAACTATGGATATAGGAGAGGTCTGGATAGGTAACCGCCGTGTAGACAATCTGCCCCCGCGTGAACGCGGTATTGCCATGGTCTTTCAAAATTATGCCATTTTCCCGCATCTGACTGTATTTGATAATATCGGTTTTGGGCTGAAAATGCATAAAATGCCAGCGGCTGAAATTAAAAGACGTGTCGAAAAAAACGCCG
>JAURQT010000149.1 GCA_030835985.1 Alphaproteobacteria bacterium | reverse complement strand
TCTGGCACGTTTTTCGGGGGTGCAATCAAAACTGGCAGGGGGCGTGGGCTTCTGCTAGTCTGCGAGGCATGAACAAGCGTCCTTCTTTGCCAATGGATACCATTACTTCAAGCTCGAACGCAGAAATTAAAATGCTGCGTTCCTTGCATGAGCGTAAATATCGCCGCCAGACAGGCCTGTTTCTGGCCGAAGGGATGCGCCATTGCACCGAAGCAGTGCAGATGGGCTATCAGCCTATGCGCGTTGTTTATGCAGAAGGGCGTAAGGCAGATAAAGGCATGGCCGCGCTGATAGATGCCTGCCAGAAAGCAGGGGGGCGGGTATTGCCGGTAACGCCAAATCTGCTCTCGCGTATCAGTGGCAAGGATAACCCGCAAACCGTTATCGCCGCGTTTTCCCTGCGCTATGGCCAGCTATCGGATATTCGGCCGGATAGCGAGGCGGCCGATATCTGGATCGCCCTGGACAGGGTGCGCGATCCGGGTAATCTGGGCACGATTATGCGCACCGCAGATGCGGTCGCCGCCAAAGGCATTATTCTGATAGAAGATTGTACAGACCCCTATTCGGTAGAGGCCGTGCGCGCCTCGATGGGGGCGGTGTTTACTATCGAGATTATCCAGACCAGCAGTGCCGATTTTATTGAATGGAGCCGGCATTGGCCTGGTCAGATTATCGGCACAGCACTGCCGGCTTCCAAAGATTATCGCGCGGCGAACTGGCAAAAGCCCCTTATCCTGTTAATGGGCAATGAGCAAGCCGGCCTGACAGATGATTTATGCAAAACCGCCACCCAGCTTATTCGCTTGCCGATGCTGGGGCGATCAGACAGCCTCAATCTTGGCGTGGCAACCGGCATTTGTTTATATGAGGCTATCCGCTAGGCGATATCGGCTGACCAGCGCACATATAGCGCCTGGCCGATCGCCCGTCCGTTCGGGCGGTTTTCCTTTATTCCCACCTCGCCCGATACAAGCGTGCCGGCTTGCCCCTGCAAGGCATCTGCCAGAGCAGATTGTACGGCAAGGGTGGAGGTGCGGATAGCATAGATTGTGGCGATCATACATAAAGGGGTATCGGATAAAAGCTGTGCACAATTTGCCAGCAATTCGGGCAATGCGTCATTTAGCTGCCACACCTCGCCCTTGGGCCCGCGCCCGTATTTCGGCGGATCCAGCAATATCGCATCATAGTGCCGGCCACGCCGCAATTCGCGCGACACAAAGGCGCTGGCATCATCCGTGATAAAGCGAATAGGGGCATCAACAAGGCCGGACAAATCACGATTTTGAAAGGCCTGGGCGACCGCTTTTTTGCTGGCATCCAGATGCGTGACCTCTGCCCCGGCTCTGGCGGCATGCAGACTGGCTACCCCGGAATAGGCAAACAGATTTAACAGGCGCGGCGGCCGGTTATAGGCAGATTTGAACTGCCCGATTTGCTCGGCCGTCCACAGCCAGTGCGGGGATTGTTCCGGGAAAAAACCCAAATGGCGAAAGGGGGTAGGCATCGCCTCAAAACGAACCCCGTCAAAGCCCAGAGGCCAGCTTGCCGGTAAATGCTTGTCCAGCTCCCATTTGCCGCGCTCTTCATCAGAAGCCGCAAAACGGCCAGACGCACTTTGCCATACTGCTTTATCCAGATAGGGCGACCACAGGGCTTGCGGCTCTGGCCGGATAAACAGATAAGGGCCAAAACGCTCCAGCTTTTGGCCGTCACCACTATCGAGTAATTCATAATCAGACCAGCCATCTGCAAACAGATTCTGGCCTGTATTCAGGGATATCTTCATCGCGCGGTGATGATGCCTGTTCGCATTGCCGGTGGCAAGAGAAATTGCATTAAATAGTTAATTATCCTATAGATAAAGAAGGGAATTAGCATTTTTAGTAAATTTTTTTAAATTTTCTAAAATTTTTGAAAAGAGATTTTAAAATGGATGAAATCGATAAAAAAATCCTGAAGCTACTTCAGGAAGATAGCGCCCAGCCGGTTGCCGATATTGCCCGAAAAATCGGCCTGTCGGTCACGCCCTGCTGGCGGCGTATTCAAAAAATGGAAGAAGCCGGCATTATCCGCAAGCGTGTGGCTCTGCTGGATGGCATAAAAACAGGGCTGGGGATGAGCGTCTTTGTCGCCATCAAAACAGACCAGCATAATGCCGATTGGCTATCTGATTTCGCGGCTACTATCTCTGCTTTTGACGAGGTAGTGGAATTTTACCGGATGAGCGGCGAGGTAGATTATATGTTGCGGGTGGTTGTCCCGAATATGGCGGCCTATGATGCCTTTTATAAAAGGCTGATATCAGAAGTGGCCCTCACAGATGTCAGCTCGTCCTTTGCGATGGAGGAAATTAAATATACCACCGCCCTACCTCTGGGCTGAGGCCAAGATAGCTTTCAGCCTTTCTGCCTGTTTTTCCAGGCTGTAATGGGTATGGATATGGTGCTGGCCTGCCTTGCCTGCCTTTTTCCGCTTATCCGGGTTTTTGACCATCCCCTCTATCGCCTCTGCCAGTGCGGCCGGATTTTCTGCATCTACCAGCACCCCGCCAAAGGCCAGCGTGGCATCGGGCCTATCGCCCTTTTGGCCAAGTATATCAACAGGCCCATCTGTTCTGGTGGCAATGACCGGCAGCCCTGCCAGCATCGCTTCGCCCAGAATAAGGCCAAACGGCTCTTCATGAGAGGGCAGACAAAAAATATCTGCCTCGGCAAAGGTGGCAGATAAATCTCCTGCCCAGCCTTTAAGAGATATATTACCAAGCCGGGCAGCCGATATCCGGGATGCAAGGGCGCTTTCCAGCTGGCCTGTGCCATAGATTTCAATCTGGCAGGGGATGTTTTTTTGTTGCAATATCGCGGCGGCATCTATCAGATCCGCAAATCCTTTTTTTGCAACAAATCGGCCAGCTGCGACGATTTTTAACGGGCTATTGGCTGTCTTCCTGCCTGCTTTTCTATCTATCTTTCTGGCAGGCAAGTCGAACCCGTGCGGCAGCACAGATTTGGTCGGCTGGCTATCTGGTGCTTGGCCGGCACGGGCAAAATATTCTTCTGCCCGTCTTTGTGCCGAGCGGGTCAAAAACAGGATATGTTCTGCTTTTTCCAGATGCCGCAATTTACCGGAATGACAGATAAAAAAATGCGGCCGCCGCCAGCGTGATACCGGTTTTATCAGGCTGGCATTATGCACCAATATTCCGCTGGCTTTTTCTATTTCAACGCCTATCGGGGGGCAAAAGATAAAGCGCGTGAACAGGTGAAATTTCAGCCAGAAAAGCGGCAAGCAGATTACCTGGACATCACTTTGTTTTTCCAGATCGGACAGGATGGTTGCCTTTTCCGGCAACAGCACAATATGGCGATATCCGGCCAGCTTCAGGGCACGGCTCAGGCTGATAAGGGCATTGGCTATGCCCCCCTTTTGCCGGTCGGTCGTAACAGAAATAACCGTTTTCACCCTAAGCCCTGCCTTTCATGCTTGCTGGTTATAGCTGTATATAGACAGCCTTCACCTCTGTATAGGCTTCCAGAGCATAGATAGACCCCTCGCGGCCAAAGCCGGATTGCTTGCTGCCCCCGAAAGGCAGGCCAGGCGGGATAAGGTTATAGCTATTGACCCAGATATTGCCCGCTTCCAGCGCATCGGCCAGGCGGTGGGCACGGCTGATATCCCTTGTCATAATACCTGCGCCCAGCCCAAAGGGCATATTGTTAGCACGGCTGACCGCTTCTTCTTCACTGGCAAAGGTCAGAACAGACATAACCGGCCCGAAAATTTCCTCGCGCACGCAATCCATCTCATCATGGCACCCGGTCAAAATAGTTGGCTCGATAAAAAAGCCGCCTTGCGAATCTTGCGGAAAGGCCTGTTTGCCGCCGGTCAGTATATGCGCCCCCTGCGCTTCTGCCTTGCGGATATGGCCAAGGACATTCTGCAAATGCCTATCCGAGATAAGCGCGCCAATTTGTGTCTTTGGTTGCATCGGATCGCCAATGACCAGATTTTTTGTTTTTTCCCGCATCGCGTCGATAAAGCGTTCGGCTATGCTGTCTTGTACAAAAACCCGTGTGGCGTTGGAACAGACCTCGCCGGCGGTATAGAAATTGGCATCTAGTGCGGTTTGTACGGCCAGATCAAAATCACAATCCTCAAAAACCAGTAACGGGGCTTTGCCGCCCAGCTCCAGCGTGACCTTTTTCAGGGTTTGGGCCGATTGGGCAAGAATGAGCTTGCCTGTATCCACCCCGCCGGTGAGCGAGATTTTGGCGATATCACGGTGGGCGCATATTGCCTGGCCAATATGATGATCGCCATGTATTACCTGAAACAGCCCGTCTGGCAGGCCGGCAATTTTAAATAAATCTGCCAGCATATTTGCGGTAAGCGGGGTTTCTTCTGACGGTTTCAGGATAAAAGCATTGCCTGCTGCCAATGCCGGGGCAGCTTTCCAGCAGGCTACTTGCACCGGATAATTCCATGCCCCGATGCCGGCACATACCCCCAGCGGTACCCGCATTGTATAGCCTATTGCATCTGACCATTTATGCGACGTGCCATGATAGGTCGCTGCCAGAGCGGCAAAAAATTCAAACGCCTCTGCCCCGGAAGGGACATCTGCTGATACCGCCTCTGAATAAAGTTTACCAACATCGCGCACCTCTAATGCAGAAAGTGCCTCATTATGATCCCGCAAGGTCTGGGCAATATTTTGCAAAATGCGCCCGCGTTCATGCCCGGCCAGTGCTGCCCATTTCTTCTGGGCTTGGCGGGCATATTCTACGGCTTCATCCAGCATCTGCGGGCTGGCCGGCTCAACTTTGGCGATGACCTCTCCTGTGGCAGGATAGATTTTGTCAAAGACAGGCAGGGGGCTTGCGACTTCCTGGCCGTGAATAACAGACCGAATGGTTTTGACGGGCATAATGCAGCCTTTCAAAAAAAGGGGTGTGGGTTTTTTCGTTATTTTGGGCTTGCTTCAGATAAGAAATCAAGTCAATGCTCAAGATCATTACACTCTAGCTGTAGTTAAATGATTAGGTCTGAGTAAAATAAAGGAATGGTTATGGCTAAAACAGGACAGGAAGGTTTCAGCCCCTTTGCGGTTGGCCAGCTTCCAGCTTTTGAAGTGACGGGAGATAGCCTGGCCCGGGCAGCAGATTTTTTCTCCCAAAGACAGGTGAGACGCGTTTTTATTCTGGCAGACCCTTTTTTAGATAAAACCCTTATCCTGTCGCGCACGCAATCAGCGATGGGGGCGGATGTCAGCCTGTCTCTTTATTCTGAATTTTCAGGGGAGCCAAAACTGGCCTCTGTTCAAAGCGCCTTAAACGCTGCACGCCAGCATAAAGCAGAGGGGGTTTTGGGGATCGGTGGCGGCTCGGCTCTGGATATGGCAAAGATTGTGAAAAGCTGCCTTCGGACCGGGCGTGATGTGGCTGATTTTGTGATGCAAAGAAATCCGCTTCCGCCTATGGATGCCCAGGTGCCCTCCGTGATGATCCCCACCACCGCCGGCACAGGTTCAGAATCGTCGGGTACAAATATTCTTGCATTGGAAAATGGGAATAAGGGCTGGGTATGGGGGGCTGAAACGCGCCCGGATCTGGCGCTGCTCGACCCGCATTTTAGCGCCTCTCTGCCCGCCCATCTGACCGCATGGACAGGGATGGATGCGCTGATACATGCCTTTGAGGCGGCCACAAACCGCTATACCCATAAAGGGGCTCAACTCTACGCCCATGACGCTATCCGGCTGTCTGTAGCGGCGCTGCCAGATGCGGTGGAACAGCCAGATAATCTGGCCGCCCGAACAGATATGTTGCTGGCCAGCTATTATGCCGGATGTGCGATTAATCTTTGCTCTACCTCTATTGCCCATGCCCTCAGTCATGCGCTGGCACGCCTTGCCCCTATTCATCACGGGCTGGCGACCGCTCTTGCTTTTGAGGTCACCCTGCCGTTTGTTCTGGCCGCCAATACCGCCGAGATGCGCCAGGCAGCTATGCTGTTTGGTGTCCCGGAGCTGACAGATTTGCCTGGTCAGCTCTCGCGCTTTATGGACAGGCTGGGGATTGAGCGAGGCTTGCCAGCCGCCTTTGCCGCCTTTGATGCAGATGACCTGATGCCGATTTTACTATCCGAAGAAATTCAGCCGATGCGCGAGGCTTGTGTTATCTATGCAAGCGAGGCAGATTTATATCGCTTTGCCAGCAGGCTGTTTGAACAGAAATAATTTGCCTGTCTTTCTGGCTGTCTCTGGCGGCCTGGCTGTCTTTCTGGCTGGCCGCGTGTCGTTTTAACACTGCTTTATGGCCGATATAGACCAGTTATGCGCCCCCTGCCGCGCAGTGTTAAGATAAGACGCACAACCCTTTTCACGTTAAAAGACAGGATATTTTAATCATGACCAGACGCCAGCGTAGCCGCCGCCAAAAGCTAATGGAAAGCGGCCCGCCGCCTCTGGCACAATCCGGCTTTTCGTCTATTCGCAATGGCTTGCCAGCCCTTACCCCGCTTAGCCGCGATCAGCTGGAGACTATCCATCACAGCTCGCTAACACTCTTGGAAGAAATCGGGATGGAGGTGACCAGCGCAGAGGCACGCAACTATTATAAAGAGGCCGGGGCGGAGGTGGATGAAGGCCGGGAGCTGGTTAAATTACCCGCAGAACTGGTGATGGGGCTTATGGAAACTGTTCCGCCGGAATTCACCCTTACCCCGACCAACCCCGAGCGCGCCCTTATCATTGGCGGCAATCATATTCATTTCGGGATGGTGTCGGGTGCACCGAACGTGCATTGCAATCTAAAGGGACGCCGGGCGGGTAATTTTACCGATTATAAGAATTTTATCAAATTGGGACAGTCTTTTAATATTTTGCATTTCTTTGGCAATCAGACATTGGCGCCAAATGATTTGCCTGTTAATACCCGCCATCTGGATACCACCGCGGTTAATCTGACCTATGCGGACAAGGTGTTTTTATCCATGTCGATTGGCCGGATACGGGTGCGCGATGCAGCCGAAATGATCGCCATTGCCCGGGGTATGACACTGGAAGAGCTTGCCGGCTCGCCCAGCTGTATCACCAATGTAAATATCAACAGCCCGCGAAAATTTGATACCGAAATGGCAGAAGCCCTTATCACCCTTGCCGGCCTTGGTCAGGCAGTTGTGGTAACCCCCTTCACCCTGATGGGGGCGATGACCCCTGTTACCTTTGCCGGCGCACTGGTTCAGCAAAATTCCGAAGCCTTGCTAGGGATTTGCCTGACCCAGATTGTGCGGCCGGGCGCGCCTGTGGTCTATGGCGGGTTTACCAGCAATGTCGATATGAAATCCGGCGCCCCTGCCTTTGGCACGCCGGAAAAT
>JAURQT010000148.1 GCA_030835985.1 Alphaproteobacteria bacterium | reverse complement strand
TCCCCGCTCATCATTTCAGAAAATGCGGTCGCCAGACCATTATAGGCTGCCCGATTCTTTTTCAAAATCGCATCGAGCGGGATAACAATATCCCCGTCTTTGCGTAAATAGGGGACATCATAATTGCCATAGGCCTCCAGCAGCGTTTCAAGGGCTGCTAGAAGCTGTTTTTCCTGTTCGGCATTTTGCGCTGGGGTTGGCTCTGACATATCTTTATCCTCCCTGACTATCTGTTGCATTCCGGCCGCACTATATATTCTGTGCGGCAAAAACAGGGTATCTTCAAGAATTATGCCAGATCACCCTGCCTTCAGGCGTTAACGGCCTTCATAAAGCGGTCTTTAATGACCACGGGATCCATTTCGATAACCGGTACCTTGATGTTCCCTGATTCGCATTTGCTGATGATAATGGTCATCTTATCGCCTGCCAGGGCTGTTTCCACCACTGATTTGGTGTCTTGTGCCGAACATTCGATAACAGTGTCACATCCGCAGGCGCGCGCCACCTCCGCCAGAGAGGTTTTCATGCCGGTATAGGTTGTCTGATCGCCGGTTGAGCCATAGCTGCCATTATCAATGATCAGCAAAATAAAATTGGGCGCAGGGTTATTGGCAATCGTCGGCAATGTGCCAAAATTCATCAGCACAGAACCATCGCCATCTATGGCAATCACCTTTTTATCCTGCGCCAGAGCAAGCCCCAGCCCGATAGAAGAGGCAAGCCCCATCGTTCCCAGCATATAAAAATTGCTGGGCTGGTCATCCAGCAGATGCATTTCCTGGCTTGGCAAGCCGATATTGGTCACCACAAGCTGATCAGAAATAAGCGGTATCAGCGTTTTTAAAACATCACTTCTAATCATGGCCTTCACGCCCCCTTCCAGAAAGTTGCATCCATCAGTAGTGCAACCGGTTTTCTTGCCATAAAGCAATGCGATAAAATAGCAGAGGTTTCGGCAGCATCTTCTGGCTGGTGGAAATGATAGGTCGGGATATTCAGCTGGTTTAACAGCGCCTTGGTATGCACCGCCATCTCTACCTGACAGGCCACAGGCTCGCCTACCTCGCCGCGATAGCTGATCAGCATTGGCAAGGGCATCCGGTAAAACTGGATAAGGGTGGCCAGCGCATTAATGGTCACGCCAATCGCGGTATTTTGCATAATGATAGCTGGCCTTGCCCCGCCCATATAGGCCCCGGCACATAGCCCCATACCTTCATCTTCACGGTTTGCAGGAACATGGCGGATATCCTCAGACTGTTCAATTTTCTCGATCACGCCGGCCAATTGTTTACACGGCACAGTGGTGACAAAATCGATGCTGTTTTCGCGCATGGCCTGCATGATCACATCATTCACAGACATAAGCTATCGCTCCTTAAAAAATAATAAAACAGGCAGAAAATCTTTTTTATAAAAAAGACAGGGTTTTGAAAACCTTCGCCCGACATCATAAGCATTTGGCATAGACTGAAAAGCGAATTATAGTTTTTTTTTATTTTTGTCCCAAATTTATAAAAAACTTCTTTTTATATCGTTGAATGTTACAGGTAAAAATCTGGCCGAAAGCCAAAGAGAAAGTGATAAAGATATGCTCTCGTTAAAAAATAAAATCGTGGCCATAACCGGCATTGGCTCTCCTGATACCCCCAGGGGTAACGGCCGGGCGACAGCAGAGCTATGTGCGGCACAGGGCGGATATATCGAAGGGCTGGATATCCGCGAAGAAGAAGGCGCGCGCACCCGAAAGGCCATCATCGATGCGGGCGGCAATTGTCATCTTTCTATTGGTGATGTGACAAAAGAAGCCGATATAAATCGCTGGATAGAGGGGATTATAGACCGGCATGGCCGGCTGGATATCCTTATCAATAATGTTGGCCAGTCCGAGCGTATCCTGCCCGAAAGCGTGGATAATACAGTATGGCAGCAACAGCTGGATTTAAATCTGAACAGCGTGATGATGAGCTGTCGTGCCGCCCTGCCCCACATGATAAGAAAGGGCGCAGGGGCGATTGTGAATATCTCCTCCATCGCCGGTATCCGCTATCTGGGCAAGCCGCAAATCGCCTATAGCGCGGCCAAGGCAGCCTTGCAGCAATATACCAAAACCTCGGCTGTTATTCATGCCCGCAACAATATTCGGATGAATTGCGTCCTGCCCGGGCTGATGCATACGGCGATGGTCGAAAGAATGGCTGTCAAATATGCCGAGGGCGATTATGACGGCTTTGTGCAAAAACGCCATAATCAGGTACCAATGGGCAGGATGGGCGCAGCAGAGGACGTTGCCCATGCCGCCCTGTTTCTGGCATCGGATGAAGCGCGCTATATCACCGGCACAGAACTGGTCGTCGATGGCGGCATCACGGCCACTATCCCTGAGTAACTTTTAAAAAAAATTACACCCTAATTCAAAAAAGGAAAAAGAAAATGGCATCCTATCATGTTTATGGCCGCGCCTTTGCCGGCTCTCTGATTGTGGAATTTATGCTGCGCGAGGCGGGGCTGGATTATACGATTTCCTTCCCCGATGATGCAGAACGGGCAAGCCCGGAATATCGGCTAAAAAACCCGACCGGCAAAATCCCTGTCCTGACCTGCCCGGATGGCGGACAGGTTTTTGAATCGCTGGCGATTGTGCAGTATCTCTCGCAATTTTGCCCGCATTTATTGCCTGCATCCGGCAGTGCGGCGGAAAAAACCTATCTATCTGTCCTGGCCATGCTGGGGGCAACCATGTATCCCGCCTATCACCGCCAGCATCACACCTATCAATATGGGCCAGAGGCAGCATGGCCGGAAATTCAAAGCCTGGCACGGGCGGTAAATGACCAGCTTTATGATTATATTGAAGGGGTACTGAACCCCTATATTTGCGGCGAGATGCTGACCCCGGCCGATTTTTATCTTTATATGATTTCGCGCTGGAACTTGGACAAGGACGCGATGCGTGCCAGCCGCCCGAAACTGGCCAGCGCGCTGGATAGATTATACACCCACCCGTCGATTGCGGCCACCCTTGCCAGCCAGCCAAAGCGCAAGTGAGGG
>JAURQT010000147.1 GCA_030835985.1 Alphaproteobacteria bacterium | reverse complement strand
CTCGCTAAAGGTGGCATCGCGTGGCTGCAGCCTTACATTCAGTGCCACCGATTTATGCCCCTCTTCAATGCCCTTGCCCTGATAAATATCAAAGATAGAAACGCTATCGACTAGGTCGCGTGCCGCCCGGCGCACCGCATCTATCAGCGATTGTGCCTCTACCTCTTCTGCCACGATAAAGGCAAAATCGCGCGATACAGGCTGCAAGGCAGATAAATCCACAGGGGATTTGGCAGGCCCCTTGCGGCGCGGCATGGGGATATTATCCAGCCAAAATTCAAACACAGCAACCCCTTCAGGGATATCAAAATGCCGACAGATAGCCGGATGAATTTCCCCGAAAACGCCCATATCCATCTTGCCCAAACCAAGCCGCCCCGAACGCCCGGGATGCAGCCATGCCGGCACATCACGGCTGGCAACCAGATTATCAGCACGCACCCCCAAAACAGACAAGGCAGCCAGCAAATCTGCTTTCCCGTCAAACAGGTCAAAACGCTGTTCTGTCTGTCGCCAGTCTGCCAGCTGGCGCCGGCCATGGCGCACCCCGCCAACCGCGATGCGCTGGCCATCCTCATCGGGGCGTAAAAACACCGGGCCAATTTCAAAGAAACATACCTCTTCGATACCGCGATTGATATTCCGCCCCATCGCTTGCAACAAATTGGGAATGACAGATGGCCGCATCATATTCAGATCATGGCTAATCGGGTTGGCCAGCATCAGGCTATCATTATTGCCATCAAAATATTCCGCATCCTGGCGTTTCATAAAGGAAAAGGTAACCGCCTCTGTCAGGCCGCGCGCAGCTAATGTACGGCGTACCATCACGCCGCGTTTCTGGGCAGCAGAAAAAGAGGGGCGGGCGACAACATCGCTGCGGGGCAGGCTGGCCATTTCCAGCTTGTCAAAGCCGTAAATGCGGATAATTTCCTCGACCAGATCAGCTGCCCCATCCATATCATTGCGCCAATGCGGGACAGCCACTTGCCATTCCGGCTGGCTTTTATCCACTTCAAACCCCAGCACAGACAAAATTTCTGCCTGGGTATCTGGCGGGCATTTTACCCCGGTTAATTGCTGCACTTTTTCCGGATGAAAGGCGATGGTTTTTTTAGCCGGATTTGCCGTGCCCTCAACCACCAGATGGCTGGATTTGCCACCACAGATAGAGGTGATAAGACGCGCAATATAGCCTGCCATCTCAATCGGGGAACAGGCATCCAGCCCCCGCTCAAAACGGTAACGTGCATCAGAATGCAGATTTAATTGCCGGCCGGTAATCGCAACCTTAATCGGGTCAAATACCGCGATTTCCAGAAACATTCTGGTGGTGGCCTCCGATACGCCAGTGCGCTCACCGCCCATGATGCCGGCCAGATCGTCCAGGCCGTGTGTATCGCCAATGACCAATGCCCCTTCTTCCAGGCTATAGGTTTTCTCGTTCAGGGCTTCTACCTGCTCGCCCTTATTAGCCAGGCGCACAATCAACCTGTCGCCGGCAACCTTGTCCGCATCATAGGCGTGTAACGGGCGCCCCAGATCGATCATCACATAATTGGTGATATCCACAAGGGCAGATATCGGACGCTGGCCAACCGCGCTCAGCCTTTCTGCCATCCATTGCGGGGCATCGCCATTTTTCACCCCTTCAAACATACGCCCCGATATCAGCGGCACATAAGGCCTGGCCGCATCGTCAATCTCCCAAACCAGCGAAGAGGCAAAACTGCCTTTATCGGGGCTAAAATCCAGCGGCTTTAATGTGCCGTAACCGGCGGCGGCCAGATCGCGTGCAACCCCGCGCACCCCCAGACAATCACCGCGATTTGGGGTGATGGCAATTTCAATAACCGGGTCAGTCATCGCCATTTCTGCCTCTGCGGCAAAGCGGGCAAAGCTGCTACCAACCTCGGCATCAGCTGGCAATTCGGCAATGCCGTCATGGTCTTCACCCAAGGCCAGCTCGGCATAGGAACATAACATCCCTTGCGAGGCTTGCCCGCGAATTTTGCCCTCTTTGAGGTAAATGTCACTGCCCGGTATCCAGGCACCAACAGGGGCAAGCACTGTTTTCAGGCCAGCTCTGGCATTGGGCGCACCACAGACAATTTGCAAGCTCTGCCCATCGCCCTTATTCACCGTGCATACCTGCAATCGGTCGGCATCGGGATGGCGTTCTGCATGGGTAATTTCAGCGACCAGAAAATCGCCCAGATGCTGAAGCGGGTCAGACAGGCTTTCCACCTCCAGCCCCAGCATTGGCAGGGCATCGCAAATTTCTGTCAGGCTATGGCGGGTTTCCAGATGATCCTTTAGCCAGGAAAAGGTAAATTTCATTGCTCTATACCCCCTCATCCAGGCCAGTATGCAAGGCAGGCACATCGATAGGCATAAAGCCGTAATGCCTTAGCCAGCGCAAATCGCTATCATAAAATGTCCGCAAATCCGGAATGCCATATTTCAGCATCGCCAGCCGTTCAATCCCCATCCCAAAGGCAAAGCCCTGTACCTGGTCAGGGTCTAGCCCGCAATTTTCAATAACGCGGGGATGTACCATGCCAGAGCCCAGAATTTCCAGCCAGTCATCACCTGTCCCGATTTCCAGCTTGCCATCAACCCGGCGGCAGCCAATATCCACTTCGGCAGAGGGCTCGGTAAAGGGAAAAAAGCTGGGCCGAAAACGAACCGGCAAATCATCCACCCCGAAAAAGGCACGGCAAAAATCAATCAGACAGCCTTTCAGATGCCCCATATGGATATCCTTGCCGATTACCAGCCCCTCGCATTGATGAAACATCGGCGAATGGGTGGCATCATGATCCGAGCGATAGGTACGGCCCGGAACGATAATGCGAATAGGCGGCTTTACCTGTTGCATGGTGCGAATTTGCACCGGCGAGGTATGGGTGCGCAAAACAGGGCGCACACCCGTCTCATCCGGGCGCAGATAAAAAGTGTCATGTTCCTGGCGCGCAGGGTGTTCAGGCGGAATATTCAGGGCGGTAAAATTATAAAAATCGGTTTCAATATCCGGCCCTTCGGCGATGGAAAAGCCCATATCGGCAAAAATAGCCGCAATTTCTTCCATTGTACGACTAAGGGGATGAATGCCCCCTGCCAGCGGCGGCTGAACAGGCAGGCTGATATCCACCCGCTCTTTTGCCAGCTGCGCGCTCAAGGCATCTGCTTCCAGCTCTGTCTGGCGCATAGAAATCGCTTCGGCCACCTCATCTTTTACCAGATTAAGTGCCTGACCTGTTTGTTTGCGCAACTCAGGCTCCAGCCCGCCAAGTGTTTTAAGCTGAACCGATATCCGCCCTTTTTTGCCAAGTGCATCCAGGCGCACCGCTTCCAGGGCGGCCAGATCTGTTGCGGCGGCAACACAGGCTAGTAATTCGGCTTTCAGTGTGTCCATTTCCGTCATCGAAAACCTGCCTTTTCGCTTTGGCCGTAAAATAGCCTATGGTTAAAAAAAAGGCTGCCAGCGCTGCCCAATATTCATGGGAGCACAGGCAGCCTTTTAAACTTCATCCAGCTTTGTTAGCTTGCCTGCTTTGACTGCTCAACAAGGCTAGCAAAGGCTTGTGGCTGATGCACGGCAATATCTGCCAACATCTTGCGATCGACCACAATCCCTGCTTTGTTCAAACCACCCATCAGGGTTGAATAGGTCATGCCATGCAAACGGGCAGCCGCATTAATACGCTGAATCCATAGGGCTCTGAACTCGCGCTTGCGCACCCGGCGGTCGCGATAGGCATATTGACGTGCCTTATCCACCGCTTGCTTGGCTGTTTTAAAGGTGTTTTTGCGGCGGCCATAATATCCTTTGGCTGCCTTGATAACTTTATTGTGACGTGCGTGGGATGTCACGCCGCGGCTAACTCTTGCCATCGTTCACTCTCCTGTAACTAAAATCCGGGGTTTAGGCGTAAGGCAGAAAGCCGCGTACAATTTTTGCATCAGCCTCATGAAGGATCATGGTGCCGCGTGCCTGACGCTTCATTTTCTGCGAACGACGACGGAGATTGTGGCTAAGGAAAGCTGCCGAGCCGCGAACTTTTCCCTTTGCGGTGACGCGAAATCTCTTTTTCGCACCGCTTTTGGTCTTTAATTTGGGCATTTTAACCTCGCTTATACTTAGGGTTAAACAGCAGGTATAATATCATTGCTGTTTTATTAACCGGCCAGGCAGCCCTTTTCAGCCTGGACGCGGCGGTCATTTTCAAAGGTTGGGTTATACCAAAAGTCAGGCAGAAATCAACTGAAAACTTAAATCTGACATTACCCCTTTTTTTGGCCTTATTATTTAACCCTATTTTGGTGTCTTATTTTGGTGCCTTATTTTGGTGCCAGTACCATAATCATCTGGCGGCCTTCCATTTTCGGCATCGCTTCAACTTTTGCCTCTTCATCAATATCGGTGCGTACCCGCGCTAACAGCTGGCTGCCCAATTCAACATGGGCCATCTCGCGCCCTCTAAAGCGCAAGGTGATTTTCACCTTATCGCCTGCTTCCAGAAATTTGCGAACCGCGCGCATCTTCACATCATAATCATGACTGTCGATATTGGGGCGCAGTTTAATTTCCTTCACTTCAATTACTTTTTGTTTCTTACGCGCTTCAGAGGCACGTTTTTGTGCCTGATATTTATATTTGCCATAATCCAGAATTTTACAGACAGGCGGGGCGGCATTTGGTTGCAATTCAACCAGATCCAGGCCCAATTCTTCAGCCTTGCGCAAGGCTTCATCTAAACTCAGGATTCCTAATTGTTCCCCTTCGGGATCAATACAACGAACAGAAGCTGCTCTGATAGCTTCATTGATGCGGGGACCGTCGCTCACGGGCGGCGCATCTTGGCGTGGACGTACTATATTACTCTCCTATTATGGTTTCACCATTTCTTTGGCAGACCCCCTTAGCATGGGCTAATGGCCTGTATCATCGCCTAACCCTAGCATAACTAGTCCTGTTCGTCTTTAAATTCAAGCACTCTCTTGCATGATACCCGGGCCTATTTCATATCTGGCGGCATGGCAGCATCTCTCAGCATTTCTATCGCCGCCTCCAGGGCGAGTATTTCCTGCCCGTCCGAGCCAAGCCGGCGCACCGCCACAGAGCGGGCTTCTGCCTCGCGTCCGCCAACCGCCAGAATAAAGGGTATCTTTGCGGTTGAGTGTTCACGGATTTTATAGCCGATTTTCTCGTTCCGTGTGTCACATTCTGCCCGCAAACCAGCGGCTAGTGCGGCAGCACAAACCTCTTCGGCATAGGCATTTGAGCTATCGGTGATAGAAGCCACCACCAATTGAACAGGCGATAGCCAAACAGGCATCCGTCCGGAATATTGTTCAATGAGGATACCAATCCAGCGCTCAAGAGAGCCCAAAATCGCGCGATGCAACATGACAGGGCGATGCCGATTGCCATCTTCGGCGACATATTCTGCATCCAGCCTTTCCGGCAACACAAAATCAACCTGTAATGTTCCGCATTGCCAGTCACGGCCAATCGCATCCCGCAAGACAAATTCCAGCTTCGGGCCATAAAATGCCCCCTCGCCCGGATTCAGGGTGGTTTCAAGGCCAGCTGCCTCTGTCGCATCGGCCAGCGCTTTTTCAGCCCTGTCCCAGGTAGCATCATCGCCTGCCCGCACTTCTGGCCTGTCTGAGAATTTCACCCGAATATCGGTAAAACCAAAATCGGCATAAATATCCTGCAGCAAGTGACAAAAGGCGACCGATTCTGAATTAATCTGATCTTCGGTACAGAAAATATGGGCATCATCCTGGGTAAAGGCACGCACCCGCATAATACCATGTAGCGCCCCTGAAGGCTCATTTCGGTGGCAGGAGCCAAATTCTGCCATTCTAAGCGGCAGATCGCGATAGGATTTCACCCCCTGACGGTAAATCTGTACATGACCCGGACAATTCATTGGCTTCAGGGCAAGGGTTCTGTCCTCATTGGTTTCCGCGGTAAACATATTATCGCCAAACTTGTCCCAATGGCCGGAAGCTTCCCACAGGCTGCGATCCACCAATTGCGGGGTTTTAACCTCGCGATATTGGGCGGCATCCAGACGCCGGCGCATATATTCCTCTATTTCACGATAGAGCGTCCAGCCGCGCGGATGCCAGAAAACAGACCCGGCTGCCTCTTCTTGCAGATGAAAGAAATCCAGCTGCCGCCCCAATTTCCGATGGTCGCGCTTTTCCGCTTCCTCCAGCATGGTCAGGTAATTTTTCAGATCTTTCTCGTTCAGCCAGGCTGTACCGTAAATCCGTTGCAACATTGGCCGGTTTGAATCGCCGCGCCAATACGCGCCCGCAACTTTCATCAGCTTGAAGGCATGGCCTGCCCGTCCGGTAGAGACCAGGTGCGGGCCGCGACATAAATCAATAAACTGCCCTTGCGTATAATAGCTAACCGTTTCATCGGCCGGAATAGCCTCTACCAGCTCTACTTTAAAAGGCTCGTTCTTTTCTTTATAAAAGGCGACCGCCTCATCGCGTGTCCAGACGCCGCGAATAATCGGCTCGTCCCTGTCAACAATCTCGTGCATACGCTGCTCGATGGCGTCCAAATCTTCTGTACTAAAGGGCTGTTCACGATGAAAATCGTAATAAAAGCCATTTTCAATAGCAGGGCCAATGGTCACTTGTGTGCCAGGATATAGCTCCAGTACCGCTTCTGCCATAATATGTGCGCAATCATGGCGCACCAGCTCCAATGCGGCTGTGCTATCCCTGGCGGTGATTAGTTCCAGGGCGCAATCTGTTTCAATCGCGCGGGCAAGATCCCAATCCTGACCATCCACTCTGGCCGCCATTGCCGCCTTGGCAAGGCCGGGCCCGATATCGCTGGCGACTGTGGCAGGGGTGACCGCTGCGTCATATTGTTTTGTTGACCCGTCAGGCAGCTGAATAATTGGCATCTAAATCTTTCCTGTACTGCTCACTTGTTCTTAAATCTTACGCTAAAAACCACCTAAATGGCCGATTCTGCTTCATTTCTGCAAGAAATCGGCATAGATTTCCAGTGTTTTTTCGCACATTTGCCGGGTGGAAAAGGCAGATTCCACGTGCGCGCGCGCCCGCTTTGCCCAAATGGTACGCTGGCGTGGCCCCAACTTCAGGGCCAGATGCAGACAACGTGCCAAATCTTCCACATTATTTGGCTCGGCCAGCCAGCCTGTCTCGCCTTCCAGAATAGACTCAATTGCCCCGCCATGTTTAAAGGCCACTACTGGCCGTCCCATCGCCTGGGCTTCCAGTGCAACCCGCCCAAAGGGTTCTGGAATGGTAGAAGGCATCGCTACCACATCTGCCAGCATCAGGGCGGCGGGCATATCATCCGTGCCAGAAGCGATACGCAACCTGCCATCCAGCCCGGTTTTTATCGCCAGCGCACGAAGCCGTTCAATAAACCGGCTATGGCCATCACCTGCCCCCAACAGAAATAGCGTAACATCCTTTGCTTCCAGACTGGCAACCGCTTCGATCAGTGCCTCATGGCCTTTCCATTCTGTCGCGCGTGCCGGCAACATCACCACAGGGCCATCATCGGGCAGGTTCAGGGTTTCCGATAGCCGGACGATACGGTGCTGACTGACTTTTGCCGGATCAAATACACCTAAATCCACGCCGCGATGGATAACCTGTATCGCCTCTTCTGAAACCGCCTCGCTATAATGGCGGGTTATTACCGATTTGACATAATCTGAAATAGCGATAATGCCATCTGCACTCAGCATCTTTTGGTTATAGATACGCTTTACAAAATTTTGCGGCACAAATTTACTATGGATAGTCGAAATGCTGTGAATACCCATCGCCCGGGTCAAAGGCAGGGCAATCCAGGCAGGCGCACGCGAGCGCACATGCACAATATCTGCGCCCACACTTAGCAAAACAGTCTTTAACCGGCGGCGTACAGCAGGCCATTTCAGCGGATTTTTTGTATCAACAGGCAGGGTATATACCTCTGCGCCGGCACGCCTTAGCTGGTTTTCCATCCGCCCGCCATTACAGATAACCACCGCCTTCCAGCCCCTGGCGGAAATCGCTTCGGCAATTTCAACCGTGCCCCGCTCTACGCCGCCCCTGTTCATCTGCGGAACAATCTGGACGATGACTGGCTGGACGATATTTGTTACCGATGGCATAAATAGATTACTTTATAAAATTGGGGTGGGTTGAACCAAGTTACACAAGTGATACTCTGGTTAAACATTAAGAGAAACAGTAAAAATGCCTGATACCGAAAATAACACGCCTATCTCTTACCATAATCTTGGGACAGACGGCAAACGTGCCTATCACGCCCTGCACCAGGATTTATCCAGCCCAACGCGCCCGGGCATTGTGTTTCTGGCCGGGCATGGCTCGGATATGGAAGGCAGCAAGGCTCTTGCTATTGAAGCGCTGGCGAACCGCCATAAAATACCGTTCTTGCGATTTGACTATTTTGGTCATGGCCGCTCGGACGGCGAGTTTCTGGAGGGCAATTTATCGCGCTGGCTGGCCGATTGCACAGCCATGCTGGACGGGCTGACAAACGGCCCGCAAATTCTGGTCGGCTCTTCTCTTGGGGGCTGGTTAATGCTGCTGTGCGCCCTGCAACGCAAAAACCGTGTTGCGGGTCTTGTTGGTATCGCGGCCGCACCTGATTTTACCAAAACACTTATCTGGGACGCGCTAAGCCCTGCCCGGCAACAGCAGATGAGAAAAAATGGCCAGATTGCCCTGCCAAACCCCTATGCAGACGCGGATGTTATCTATCCCTATCATCTGATAGAGGATGGGAAAAAACACCTGCTGCTGGAAACAGAAATTGCACTGGATATTCCGGTAATTTTGCATCAGGGGATGGCAGATGAAGAAGTCCCCTATCAAACAGCCATAACCCTGGCCGATAAACTAGCCAGCGATGATGTCCGCCTTATTCTGGATAAACAGGCTGGCCACAGATATTCAGAGCCGGAACAGATAGAGGCATTGCTGGCCTCTATTATGGATATGCATAAAAAGCTGACCGCCGGGGCAGGCTAAAAATCGAGATTGCTGTAATGTCCGGCAGGCGGCATGCCGACAAGAATATCCGACAAAAGCGGGCGAAAGCCAGGGCGGCTCTTTAATTTCATATACCAGAGCTTTGCTTCTGGATAACGTTGCCAATCCACATCACCAAAATAATCCAGAACCGAAATATGCGCCGCAGCCGATAAATCTGCCAGGCTGATATCCGGCCCTGCCAGCCAGCTATATTGACCGGCCAGCCAGTCTATATAGCCGAGATGAATTTGGGCATTGGCCAATGCGGCTCGCAATATCTGGGAGGAGGCAGGCTGGCCAGACTGAAACCTTTTTATCACCCGCTCACGCAATAAGGGCCTTGTAACCTCCAGCGTGAATTTGCCTTCAAACCAGTCAATCAGGCGGCGCACCTCTGCTCGCTCGCCAGCTGTTTTGGGCATCAGAAAATTATTATCAACGGTTTCTTCTATCCATTCTGAAATCACCCTTGCCCCGCAAATAACCCCATGTGTTTCATCTTCCAAAACAGGCAATTCGCCAGCAGGGTTCAGTGCCAGCAATTTTTCATCCCGTAGCCAGGGAAGCTGGGTAACCAAATCCAGGGAAAGTTTATATTCCCCGCATTGCAGGCGAATAAGCCGACTAGAGGCAGCAAGCGGATAATGATGCAAAACCGCCATCGCCTCTACTCCGCTGCTTTTTCAATATGGGGCAAAATTGCCATCGGGCCTGGCAGATTTTCATCCAGCTGTTTGCGCTTTAACGGGCGGATCAGCAATTTGTTTGGTGCCAGCTTGCCCGGCCAGATAAATCTGTCTTCCCCGGCTTCGGTAAAACCAAAACGCTGATAATATTGTGTATCGCCAGATAGCAGCACAAAAGACCATCGGCGCATTTGTTCTGCCCGGCGCAATCCATCACTGACCAGCGCCCGGCCAAATCCGCGCCCCTGCAATTCTGGCAAAACCGCCAGCGGGCCCAGCAATAATTGCGGGCGCCCTGCAACCAGAATTTCCCAAAATCGCAGCGAGCCGACAATATCGCGATAATCCGATGCCACCAGGCATAATTCTGCGACCGGAGCGCCCGGGCGCAATTTCCACACCGCACGGCCGGGATGTTGCTCGCTAAAGGATAGGCAGACAAGTGTTTCCACCCGCTCCTTATCCGCATCACTTTGCACACGAATATCCACGCTTATCTTCCGCCTCTAATCCAGGACTGACAGGTCAGCAGATTATCACTGCTTCTATGGTCTGTACAGATCAGGCTGAGCGTAAAGGCATCTGGTTATCGGCAACCGGTTGCGGCAACAGCCCCAGCACTTCGGTAGGCACAATATGCCAGAAATACCGGCTTTCCACTGCCCAGTTATTCAATAGCCTTTTTGCGAGTTCCGAGCCGGTTTCAGCACCATGAAGGGCGATGCGGGTTTCCAGATAATCCTGCCAATAGCCAGCTGATAATTTGCAGATATGCAGGGTTTCAGGATTAGCCTTGGATAAAAATTCATCATCCCTGTCATAGATAAAGGCCATACCGCCTGTCATCCCTGCCCCGAAATTAGACCCTGTCTTGCCCAGAATAACCGCCTCGCCGCCGGTCATATATTCACAGCCATTTGAGCCGCACCCCTCGACAACCGCAGAAGCCCCGGAATTACGTACACAAAAACGCTCGCCTGCCTGACCATTGGCCAGCAACAGACCAGAGGTCGCGCCATAAAGAACTGTATTGCCAATAATGGTGTTATGTTCGGCCACATAGCTGGCAGACGGGCTTGGCCGAACGGTGATCATCCCGCCAGACAGACCCTTGCCCACATAATCATTGGCATCGCCGATAACATCCAGGCGCAAACCCTGTACAGCAAATGCGCCCAGAGACTGACCAGCTGTACCGCGCAGACAAGCCGTAATTTGCCCTTCGCGCAAACCATCCATCCCGAAACGCCGGACAATATGCGAGGACAGGCGCGTGCCAATGGCACGGGCGGTGTTTTCGATATTATAGGTCAGCTGCATTTTACCACCCGATTGCAGGGCTGTTTGTGCATCCTTAACCATTTGTGCATCCAGCGTATCAGCAACCTCCACGCGCCCTGCACCGCCGCCATAGCCAGACCCGCCATCGACCGCTGCCTGAACCAGAACAGGGTTCAGATCAAGGTCATCCAGTGCCGCATCACCGCGCGATACTTGTGTCAGCAAATCGGTTCGCCCGATAATCTCATCCAGCCGCTTAAAGCCAAGCGAGGCCAGAATTTCGCGCACCTCTTCTGCGACATGGGTAAAGAGCTGAACCACCTTTTCAGGTGTGCCTTCAAACTTTGCCCGCAAATCATCGCGCTGGGTACATACCCCCACCGGACAGGTATTGGAATGGCATTGACGCACCATAATACAGCCCATCGCCACCAGCGCAGATGTCCCGATACCAAATTCGTCTGCCCCCAGCATAGCGGCCATGACAATATCGCGGCCGGTTTTCAGACCGCCATCGGTACGCAACACCACCTTATCGCGCAGGCCGTTCATGGTCAGTACCTGATGTACTTCTGACAGCCCCATTTCCCATGGCATGCCGGCATGTTTGATAGAGGATTGCGGGCTGGCCCCGGTACCGCCCCCATGACCCGATATCAAGATAGTATCGGCTTTGGCTTTGGCCACACCGGCAGCAATAGTCCCGATACCGGTAGAGGCCACCAGCTTGACACATACCCGCGCTGTCGGATTTATCTGCTTCAGGTCATAAATCAGCTGTGCCAAATCCTCGATAGAATAAATATCGTGATGGGGCGGCGGCGAGATCAGGGTAACGCCCGGTGTAGAATGGCGCAATTTGGCAATAAGCGCATTTACCTTGATACCAGGCAGCTGGCCGCCTTCGCCCGGTTTTGCCCCTTGTGCGACCTTAATCTCCAGCTCTTCACAATTATTCAGATATTCGGCTGTTACGCCAAACCGGCCAGAGGCAACCTGTTTAATCGCACTGGACGGGTTATCGCCATTTTCTCGCAATTTGAAACGCGAGGGATCTTCCCCGCCTTCGCCTGAATCAGACTTTGCCCCGATACGGTTCATCGCAATGGACAGGGTTTCATGTGCCTCGGGGCTAAGTGCCCCAAGCGAGATACCGGGCGAGACAAGGCGTTTGCGAATATCGGTGATGCTTTCTACTGTATCCACGGCAACCGGTTCATATTTGCGGTCAAAATCCATTAAATCCCTTAGATTGACCGGCCCTTGCCTGGCTACCATCGCGCTATATTTTTTCCAGCTCTGATACGAGCCTGTATCACAGGCATGTTGCATGGCATGGATAATCTGGCCATCAAAGGCATGACGCTCGCCTGATTTACGGAAACGGAAGAACCCGCCCACAGGCAGATAGCTCAAGCTCTCGCTATAGGCCTTGCCATGCAAATCCATCAGCCGGGACTGAATACCGTTCAGGCCAATCCCGGAAATACGCGAGGACATGGGCGGGAAAAATTCTGCTACCAGGGAGCGTGACAAACCAAGGGCTTCAAAATTATAGCCGCCACGATAGGACGCGATAACCGAAATGCCCATCTTGGACATAATTTTCAGCAAGCCATCCTCGATAGCCTTGCGATAATTGGCGACCGCTTTGGACAGGCTGACCCCTTCCAGCAGGCCTTTTTGATGCCGTTCTGCGATTGTCCATTCTGCGGCATAGGCATTGATAGTGGTTGCGCCCACCCCGATCAGCACCGCAAAATGATGCACATCCAGACATTCGCCTGACGCCACATTCACAGAAGTAAAGGTACGCAATTGCTGGCGCACCAGATGCGAATGAACCGCCCCTGTTGCCAGCACCATCGGCAGCGGCACACGCTCAATAGAGCTGTTTCTGTCGGTCAGCATCACATGCTCGCACCCGCCGCGCACAGCTTGTTCTGCATGGCTGCGGATACGATCAAGGGCAGCTTTCATCCCCTCCGGCCCATCTTCTGCCCCAAAGGTACAGTCAATCTCGACCGCCTTATCGCCAAGATGTTCGATAATCGCATGCCATTCTGCATTGGTGACAACCGGGCTATCCAGCAGCAAATGATCGCATTGTTCCGGACTTTCATCCAGAATATTGCCCAGATTGCCCAGCCGCGTGCGCAAGGTCATCACATGGCGTTCACGCAAGCTATCAATAGGCGGGTTGGTGACTTGCGAGAAATTCTGGCGGAAGAAATGATGCAAGCCGCGATATTTTCCGGACAAGACGGCCAAAGGTGCATCATCGCCCATAGAGCCGACCGCCTCTTTGCCCGTGCTGGCCATCGGGGCAAGGATCAATTCCATATCTTCCATCGACCAGCCAGACATTAGCTGGCGACGACGGCGCACCTCATCAGAGGGTTGATCCTCTTTGTTCGGGCGCGCGCTTTCCAGCAAGGCATTCATTGATTTTGCCCGCTTTGTCCAGCTGCTCCAATCCTGCTGATCAGACAAGCTATCTTTCAGCTCGCTATCTTTTATGATACGGCCTTCTTTTAAATTCACCGCGATCATCTCGCCAGGGCCCAGGCGCCCGCATTCCAGAATCTGGGCTTCATCCACATGCACCATGCCGGTTTCAGAGCCAGCAATCAGCAAGCCATCCTTTGTATGGGTATAGCGCATCGGGCGCAGACCATTTCTGTCCATCCCGCCAATAACCCAGTCGCCAAAATGTGCCGCAATCGCCGCTGGCCCATCCCAGGGCTCCATCACCGAATTGCAATAGGCATACAGCTTTGCCAGCTTGCTATCGCCGCTGACATCTATGGCTTCGGGGATCATCATGGTTTTCACCATTGGCAAGCTGCGTCCGGCTTGCAACAATAATTCAAACACCGAATCCAGTGCCGCTGAATCAGAGGCACCTTTTTCAATGACCGGCTTGATATCTTCTACGCTATCGGCAAATACTTCATGCGCCATCCTGTCTTCATGACAGGACATCCAGTTGCGGTTACCGCGCAGGGTATTGATCTCGCCATTATGGGCCAGGATACGGAAAGGCTGTGCCAGCCGCCATGTCGGAAAGGTATTGGTAGAATAACGCTGATGATAGACCGCAAAATTCGATACAAATTGCTGATCCAGCAAATCGGGATAAAAAGCGGTGACCTGCTCTGCCAGAAACATACCCTTATAGATGATAGAGCGTGTGGATAATGAACAGATATAAAAATCGGTGATCAGCTCGGCCAGTACCGCTTTTTCAATGCGGCGGCGGATTTTATACAGCTGGCGTTCGGCCTCTTCCTCCTCCAGCGTTTCCGGCATGGAAAACATAATCTGCTCGATCTCCGGACGGGTAGCCAGCGCCTTGTCGCCCAGGGCGCGTGTATCCACCGGCACTTGCCGCCAGCCATAAATAAAATGACCAAGCCGCAGAATTTCCCGCTCGACAATACAGCGGCACTGTTCTTGCGCGCCAATATCATTACGCGGCAAAAACACCATCCCGACGGCCAGACGCCCGCCATCATCACTATGACCGGTACGCGCGATATGTTTGATAAAGAAATCCCGTGGGATAGATAAATGAATACCTGCCCCATCGCCTGTCATGCCATCGGCATCGACCGCACCGCGATGCCAGATAGATTGCAAGGCTTCAATGGCCGCATCCACAACCGCGCGGCGCGGGCTGCCATCGATAGAGGCCACAAACCCCACCCCGCAGGCATCATGTTCCATCTCCGGGCTATACATGCCAGCCTCTATCAGCCGCGCTTCGGCTTCTTTGCGGGCTTTTACATAATTTTCTGCATCAAATGTTTGCTTGCTGGTCATTTTCATTAACCTTCTATTATATCTCTTTTCAAAATCGGCTTTGCCTCTGAATGACCCGGTGAATGACCTGATCAAATAGCCGTTTATTTTTGCCTATCTAACAGAACTGGCTGGCCGGATAAAACTAGCTGGCCTGGCGCGTCTCACCGCGCAATTCTGCCTGAATAAAGGCATCAATCTGTTCAGCGGCATCGCGGCCATCGCGAATCCCCCACACCACCAGAGATGCCCCGCGCACAATATCGCCTGCTGCAAATACGCCCGGGATCTGTGTCATCATGGTTTTCCAGTCAATCTGGACAGTCCCCCAACGGCTGACCGCCAAATCCTTTTGCTCAAACATGGCCGGTAATTCTTCCGGGTCAAAGCCAAGCGCCTTGATAACCAAATCAGCGTCAATGTCGAAATCCGAGCCATCGATAATTTGCGGCACTTGCCGGCCGGTTTCATCTGGCTGACCCAGATGGATGCGCCGGGCACGCACACCGCGAACATCATTATCGCCCAGCAAGGCGTGCGGGGCAGATAGCCACTGGAAATTCACCCCTTCTTCTTCGGCATTTTCCACCTCGCGCTGGCTGCCTGGCATATTGGCCCTGTCCCGGCGATACAGACAGGTAACAGATTTTGCTTCCTGGCGAATAGCTGTACGCACACAATCCATTGCCGTATCCCCGCCGCCGATCACCACCACATTTTTGCCTGCTGCATTCAACAGGCCATTTTCAAAATCGGCGACATTGTCCCCCAGCGATTTACGATTAGAGGCGGTTAGATAATCAAGAGCCGGCACAACCCCGTTCAGCCCGATACCTGGCAATTTGATATCGCGCGCCTTATAGACGCCTGTTGCGATCAGTACCGCATCATGGCGAGCTTGCAGCTCTTCAAAGGTAACATCGCGGCCAATCTCGCAATTCAGCTGAAACTGGATACCGCCCTTTTCCAGCAGCTCTGCGCGTCTTTCGACAATTTCCTTTTCCAGCTTGAAGCCCGGAATACCATAGATCAGCAAGCCGCCTACCCGGTCATAGCGATCATAGACCACCACCTGATAGCCTTTACGGCGCAAGATATCGGCTGCGGCCAGACCCGCAGGCCCTGCCCCGATAATGCCGACAGACTGATCGCGCTCGCCCGTCACTTTAATCGGCTCTACCCAGCCTTCTTCAAAGGCGGTTTCGGTAATATATTTTTCCACCGCACCGATGGTGACCGACTCAAAACCCTTTTCGATAACACAATTGCCTTCACATAACCTGTCTTGCGGACAAATACGCCCGCAAATTTCCGGGAACGTATTGGTCGCAGAAGATAGCTCATAGGCTTCCTGCATCCGGTTTTCAGCTGTCAGCATCAGCCAGTCAGGAATATTGTTATGCAAGGGGCAATTTACCTGACAAAAAGGCACGCCGCATTGCGAGCAACGGCTGGCCTGGGATTCGGCTTCCTGCAGGTTAAAATCGGCATAGATCTCGCCAAAATCCGCAACGCGGTCTTTGGCTTTGCGCTTATCCGGCATCGCTTTTGATTGCGAGATAAATTTCAGCATCTTTTCTGCCATCATCCGGCTCCTTATCATTCCATATTTAATGGTCTTCAGATTCTTATGGTCTTCCGATTTTTATGATCTTCAGGTTTTGGCTCAAGCCTGTTTACCTGCGCCTGCTACCCGGCCCTTTTCAGACCTATTGGGCACATCGCTAAAGGTCAACAATTGTTACCCATTTAATCCAAAAATGCAAGTCTCACCTGATCTCCATACGCAAAAACACCCTGAAACAGATTAATATAGTTCCAGTTCGGTACTATATTAATCTCTTGTCATCTATTTCTGGCCAGAATAGGGTGACGCCATGTTGGATTACTACGCCTATTTTTTAATCGCTCTCATTCAGGGTATTACCGAATTTCTGCCGGTTTCCTCTTCTGGCCATCTGGTATTAATGCCGCATATCACCGCCTTTGCCGATCAGGGACAAATGATGGATGTTGCGGCCCATATCGGCACGTTGATAGCGGTAATGTTATATGTCGGCCGGGATATCATCGCGATGCTGGCCAGCCTGTTTGCCCCGACAGCAGATAAAAGGCGCTATCGCCGGCTGATAGGCCTGTTGATTATCGCCAGCCTGCCAGTGATAATAGCCGGCTTGTTGCTGGAGCTGGCCGGGGCAGAGTTTCTGCGCCTTGTCTGGATAGTTGCATGTGCCAATCTGGTTTTTGCCCTCTGGCTATGGGCAGCTGACAGGCGCGAAATCCGGACAGATTTGAGCCAGAATGATTTGAACCGGACAGATACCGGTCAGACAGATACCGGCCAGACAGATACCGGCCAGAGAGATACTGGCCAGACTAAATGGGAAAATCTGTCTTATCGCCATGCGCTTTATATCGGGATTGCCCAGATATGTGCGCTTATTCCTGGTGCGTCGCGCAGCGGGGTGACCATGACCATGGCACGCCAGCTGGGCTATGACCGGCTATCTGCTGCGCGGTTTTCGTTGCTATTATCGGTGCCGGTTATTGCCGGGGCAGGCGTTTTAAAGACCATCTCGCTCTATCGTACAGCTGAAGGCGTGGACATCCTGTCTCTTGGCCTTGTGGCAGGGCTTTCCTTTATCTTTGCGCTGCTGGCTATTCGCTGGATGATGGGCTGGCTGGCGCGTGCCGATTTCCGGATATTTGTGTTTTACCGGATCGGGCTGGGGATAGTATTACTGGGCTTGCTGGCGCTGAATATCCTCTAGCGGTAATGAAAACGCCCGCCCGGGCGAAAGGCGGCCAGATATTCCGGCACTATCGCCTCGATAGAGGTAGGGGTAATGCCAAGCTCTGCCAGGCCCGGGGCTGATTTGGAGCAGATATTATCTGTTTTCAGCAATTTCAGCTGACCATTTGTCAAAGGCGGGTTCGGCAAAAAGCCCGCAAAAAAGGCGGGAATCGCCATCAGCGCAAACGGCACGGAAACCAGCATCCTCTGGCGCTGGATACAGGTCAGAATAAAGCGCATCAATTCAGCAAAGCTATAGCTATTTGGCCCGCCAAGCTGGTAAATACTGCCCCGGGATTCAGGGCTTTGCAGGGCGGCAACCACCGCCCGGGCCACATCACCGACAAAGACAGGCTGCATCAGATTGCGCCCACCGCCTATCAGGGGCAGGGCCGGAGCCAGCATCGCCATCTGGCCAAAGCGGGAAAACAGCCCATCGCCGGGCCCAAAAATAACAGAAGGCTGCAAGATGGTGGCGTGCGGGAATTGGCGAAGCAATGCGCGCTCGCCCTCTGCCTTGGTACGGGCATACAGGCTGGGCGATTTCAGCGATGCACCAATGGCCGAGAGATGGACAATGCTTTCCACCCCATTTTGGCTGGCCATCTGGCCAATACGGCCGGGCAATTCAGCTTGCAGGCCGGCAAAGGTCTGACGCCCGGACGGAGCCAGAATACCGATAAGATTAACCACTATATCGGCAGGGGCAATCACACTGGCCAAATCTTCATCGCGCAGGGCATTGCCGGCAACCGCGCTTATCTGGCCAACCGCGCCAAAGACTTTCAGCTGTTTTGCCCGCTCGCTATTGCGTGCCAGAATAAGAATACGCGCGCCGGTCGCGGCCAGCTGTTCTACCACTGCTCGGCCTACAAACCCGGTACCGCCAATTACCGCTATTGTTTTTTGTGAAAGATCAACGCGCATTTAAATCCCCATCTTTCATGCCTGTAATCCGGCCTCTGGCTTGTGATGCTCTGATATCCTGATTGCCGTGTGATGTCCTTTGTCTTAACAGGAAGATAAAGCCAAGAAAAGAGCCAATATGGCCAGCCCCAACAAAAGGATTGACAGACAGACGATTATAGCTATCTTGTGCCTTCATTGCAGAGGCGGGAAAATGCCGGAAAGTCGGCCTTTGACCCTTTGGCAAGCCCAGGTGGCGGAATTGGTAGACGCGCTGGCTTCAGGTGCCAGTGGCCATTACGGTCGTGGAAGTTCGAGTCTTCTCCTGGGCACCATTTTTTTCCTCAGATTTTTTCCAAGCTTTCAATAAACCACCATGTTTTCAAGCCTTTCAATTGAACAAAAAATACTGCTTTTTGTTTAACCAAATGCTTTATATTTTGTGGCACGGTTTTATTAGCAATCAATGCTGTGTAGCTCTCTCTAATTTCATCATTATTTGAAATGAATGTCATTTGCCTGAATCCAGATTGATCTTTAGGCAAACCTTCAAACTCTCTGGCTATCTCGGTTAAACCGTTGGCTTGAATAGTGTTATCGGTTTCAAGGTGAAATTCGCTTAGATTTAAAATTAGCTGAATGTTTTCACCACATTCAACAGGACATTTTCTGATGTCGCTATGCAATATCTTTTGAGCACCGCCTTCAGGTTTCCTGCCAAAAACTGTGCTCATAATTTCAGGAGAGACCGGCATTCCTGCATTTCTGAGTATTTCTATAGCTTCCCAACCTGAATACCCGCTATCACCTATTCCTATAGAACACGTGTGATGTTCAAATGGAGAAGTGTTATTATTGAATAAAACAGCCGATCCGCATGTACATTGCAAAACAAAAATTATATTATTGCAATTCCAGCATCGAGTTTCAAAAAGCCATGTTTGGCAGCTGGATAAGTGGTTAGGCATGGCCATTATCATGCTCCTCAATCTGAAGTGTTGAGCAGCACATCTGGCGAACAATAAACGGCCGAAAACACTGACAAAAAATCAGTGCTACGGCATATTATCTAGCTATCCCCATGCCGGATTGCAAGGCCGGGCGGCATACCCATCAGCCATCGTAATAAATTACCGGATTTTATCACCTCGCCAGCCCACAAACCCCGCCAGCCCGCACGCGCGCCAGCCCACAAACCTAATCAGCCCGCAAACCCCGCCAGCCCTGAAACTCGGGGCCGGACAGCATAATGCTTGACACCCCTTCCTAACACAGATAACGATGGATCAATTGGTGACCAAAGCCCGAAGGGCGGCGGTATAATAGGGAATTCGGTGTATGCCATGTTTGGCCATTAAATCCGAAGCTGTACCCGCAACTGTAAATGGGGGATGCCAGCCCTGATGCCACTGAAATGATTATGCCAAAGCCAAGACATAATCATTTTGGGAAGGCGGCTAGCATCGAAAACCATGAGCCAGAAAACCTGCCAATAAACACATAAACCTAATAGGGGCGGGTAACCCCTGATGGAGGGGAAAATGGCTCAATCAATCGCTGTGACTGAGGGGAACACCCCGTCAGACGCATATCAAAACACCGCGCAAATACCAACCAGCCAAATAAAGAATGGCCAGATAAAGAATGGCCAGGCAAAGAATGGCGAGGCCGACCTTACCTCTATCAGCCTGTTTCAAACCAGCCTTCTGGCGGCATTGATAAGCGTGATTATCTGGCTGGCTATCACCTATATACTCGCAATCTGAACATGCCGACTATCGGCACCAAAGGCACAATAATGTTCGAAGCGCGTACCATTACACTTGGCTATAACGGCCAGACGCTGATTGACCCTTTTGACTTTTCCCTCAAGGCAGGACAGGTGACGGCGGTCATTGGCCATAATGGGGCTGGAAAATCAACATTGGCGCGTACCGTTCTTGGCCTTCAGCCCCCCCTTTCTGGCCAGCTTTACTGGACTCGGGGCAAGCCCTCGCATATCGCCTATATTGGCCAGAGCAATGATCTTGACCATCAATTTCCCATGCGGGTTCGCGATGTTGTGGCCATGGGGGTATGGCGAGACCTTGGATTTTGGTCGGCGATTGATAGTGCAAGATCGAGGCGTATTTCCGAGGCACTGGCGCGGACAGGGCTTGCCGGAATGGCAAACAGACCGCTATATGAATGCTCCTCCGGCCAGCTTCAGCGCTGTTTTTTTGCCCGTGCCATTGCCCAGGATGCCCCGGTATTATTGCTGGATGAACCCTTTACCGCTATCGATCAGAAAACCGAAGCGCGGCTATATGAAATTATTGGGGAATGGCGAGAAGAAGGCCGGGCTGTTCTTATTATTCTGCATGACATTTCTTCTGTTCTGACGCTTTCAGATCATTGCCTCCTGCTGGGGGCTGGCAAAGCCATTTTTGGGGAAACAGACCAGATTATTACCGCAGAAAATCTTGTCTCGTTTGAATATATGACCGAAAAACAGGCGCAGTTTCTTACCCTTTCCAAAAAAGGGGGCGCTGGCAATGTTTGAATGGCTTGCCTATGATTTTATGAAACGCGCTGTTGTTGCCACCTCTGTTTTGAGCGTATCCATTGCACCGGTTGGGGCATTTCTGGTTCTGCGTCGTCTCTCGCTTGCTGGCGAGGCGATGGCACATGCAATTGTGCCGGGTATTGTTATCGCTTTTGTGGCCTTTGGTCCGTCTGTT
>JAURQT010000146.1 GCA_030835985.1 Alphaproteobacteria bacterium | reverse complement strand
GACATCCATTTCCAGGCTATCGGCCGGGGATAATTTTGCTACCACCCCATTGCCCAGATCAACCTCAACCTCTTTCAGGATAGTGATAACCCGGCGTGGCATATCCTGGCGAACAAGGCCTGCACGCTCCAGCAGGGTTAAAATCGGGGTGGCACTGCCATCGAGTATCGGCATCTCCGGCCCATCAATTTCAATGCGCAGATTATCAACACCCATCCCGTGAAAGGCGGCCATGAAATGCTCGATAGTATTCACGCCCACCCCGTCTTTGTTTTCGATACGGGTGCATAATTTATGGGGAACAGCATGATCAATGGTGGCCGGAATAACCGCGTTGCAATCGATAACATCTGTGCGATGAAAGACAATGCCATGACCGGCCGGGGCAGGATGCAAAACCGCTTCAATATATCGGCCGGAATGGACACCGATACCGCCTATCTCTACGGCTTGTGCTATGCTATGCTGCCAGCCATGAGAGGCAGTGTCATTGCCATTTAATTGATGTGATGTTTGTGCGTTCATATCCCGTCACCCGAAAAACCTCAACTTCAACTTATGAAAGTAGTCTGGTAAAAACAAATCACATTTGGTTACCAATTGTTGTAATTAAAAAAATTTTGCCTTTGCTGTTAAAAAGCCCGCCTGACAGAGCAAGACGGGCTTTTTTTTAAAGGTGTGTTGGCTAGTTTGCCTGGCGTCTTAAAAAGGCCGGAATATCGAGGTCATCATCTTCTGCCTCATCTTCTTTGGTAACAGGGTCCACCGGCAGGCTGGTCTGTACCATATCGGCTTTTGGCAAATCCATAATGGCCGGCTCTTCAATAGATGGCAGGGTCACATCACTGCGATTAAGCTGCGGTTCTTCTTTTGCCGGTGCACTATCTGTTGATGCCGGCGAAGGGCTGTCAGCTTTGCCAGACCATAAACCCGATATCCGATTGATAAGCGAGGTGCGCGGGGCTTCTTCCGGCACCGGGGCTGTTTGCACCAGCTCTTCATCCAGACCCACATCGCGCGGTGCATCAGGTATAAACAGAGGCCGGCGAATAACCGTTGCCTGTTCGTGGCCGCGCGGCTTATCTATGCCAGCCTCGGCAGTCTCGGCTGTTTCAGCTTCTGCGACTGCATCTGTCTGTTGCTCTGTATCGCCCGGTATATGGTCGCTTTCCTGTGCAGATTTCACCGCTGTTTCAATATCCAGCTGCTCTTCTGCTTCTATTTGGCCAGATTCCATTATCGGCATTTCTGCAGCTTCAGCTGTTTCTGCTTCCATCGGCTGGCTCTCTGTATCCGCTGAAACGCTGTGTGCGGCCGGGTTTTCTTCTGCCATTACCTGTACAACAGGCTGGGCGACAGGCACGCTATAGGCAGGGGTCTGCATTTGCGGCTGAGGCACAGGCGGCTGCATGATATTTGGCTCATTGATGAACGGCAACGGGCTGGTTTGCTCCATGGCCTCAATCCCGGTGGCGACAACAGATACCCGCATCACCCCTTCCAGCTTTTCATCAAAGGCAGAACCAAAAATGATGGTCGCGTCGGGATCCACTTCACTGCGGATACGGTTTGCCGCTTCATCTACCTCAAACAGGGTCATATCCATCCCGCCTGTGATATTGATAAGCACCGCTTTTGCCCCCTTCATGGAAGTATCATCCAGCAACGGGTTATTGATAGCTGCTTCTGCGGCTTCAATCGCACGGGTTTCGCCCGAGGCTTCGCCTGTTCCCATCATCGCTTTACCCATTTCAGACATCACCGCCCGAATATCGGCAAAATCCAGATTGATAAGGCCTGGCTTTATCATCAGGTCAGTGACCCCGCATACGCCCTGATGCAAGACCGCATCTGCCATATGGAAAGTATCGGCAAGGGTGGTACGCTCATTGGCCAGGCGGAACAGGTTCTGGTTCGGGATAACAATCAATGTATCCACATAGGCCTGAAGTGCCTGAATGCCTTCATCTGCCTGTTCCATTCGACGTTTACCTTCGAAATCGAACGGCTTTGTAACCACGCCAACGGTCAGGATACCGCGCTCTCTGGCAGCTTTGGCAATAACAGGGGCTGCCCCTGTACCGGTGCCGCCGCCCATCCCTGCGGTAATAAAGACCATATTGGAATCGGCCAGCTCTGCCAGCACATCATCCAGACTTTCTTCTGCTGCCTTGCGGCCAACTTCCGGCTTTGAGCCAGCGCCCAGACCGCCTGTCAGGCTGGTGCCAAGCTGTAATTTACGGCTGGCCAAAGAATGAGCAAGTGATTGACCATCGGTATTGGCGACCAGAAAATCTACCCCTTCAAGATTGGCATCGATCATATTATTGACCGCGTTACAGCCTGCCCCGCCTACACCGACAACGGTGATACGCGGACGCAATTCCTGCATAGTTTGTGGGACTGTGAGGTTGATAGTCATGATAATCTCCTTATTAGCTATTGGAGGGTGAAATCGCGCTGTCAGCCCGTGCAGCGTGAAGAGATGCTGTCTTGGATATCCGCAAGGCAGCTGGGTTTAAAAAGGGTGGGTTTAACATATGGGCTCCTTATGTTAATTCTGTTTAAACTATTAAAAACATTACAAATTATGTTTGAACCACAGGCGTAACCTTGCCCATAATCCAGTACCGGCATAACGGGTTGTCGGGTCTTGCGGACGGGTTTCTTCCAGCCTTTGCACAAACATCGCCATGCCGATAACAGCCGCAAAAGACCCGCCCGAGATTTGGCTGTCTGCGGCAAACAAAATTTGCGGCACTTTCATGGCAACCGGCTTTCCCCAATAGCCGGAGACAAAATCCTGAAGCCCGGTAAGCTGGCTTGCCCCGCCGGTGATGGCCAGATTGTAACAAGGGGCAGGGCGCATACCGGCCTGGCTTAACTGCTGATCGATCATCTCCAGAATTTCTTCCAGACGGGTGCGAATAATATCGCTCAGAAAGGCACGCTCAATCGTCTGTCCGGTAACAAGGGTCAGCATATCCCGGTCAAAAATGCTTTTGGACAGGACAAAATTATCCCCGCTTGCCGGAAAATTGCTCTGGCCAAGGGCAAGGCTGGTCGCCATTTCAGGCAGAACCGAGCCTTCTACTGCTTTCAGCCTTTCGGCATCATTGGTGGGAATAGACAGCATTTTTGCGATATCGCGGGTAATATTCTGGCCGCCCATTTTGATAGAGCCGACATGGCAGAGCTTATCCTCGCTATAAAGGGCAAAAGAGGTGGTCCCGCCGCCAAAATCTATGATCAGTGTGCCTAGCTCGCGCTCATCCTCGGTAAGGCAGGAAAGGCCGGCCGCCGCCGCGCTATGATACACCTGTCCGGCTTTCAGATGGTTTTGCTGTACCGCTTCACAGAAATTATTGTGGCTGGTTTGTGCCATCATCAGGTCATGATAGGCCAGCCCCAGCTTTTGCCCGGTCATGCTAAGCGGGTTAGCAATCTGACCCAGCCCGTCGATTAGATATTCACGGGTTTGACGCTGACAGACAACAAAGCCTGGCTGACTGGTTTGTTCCTGTTGTTTTTCTACCAGTCTGCGGATATCGCGCCGGCCGATAATCTGACTGCCAATGGAAATCTCTGCCAATTGTTCACACAAACGCGGCTGGCCAGCGGGGGTGACAATATGCAAGCTGTCAATGGTCATGCCGGCATTGCTTTCTGCGGCTTCTACCACCCGCCCCAATGTGGTGCTAAACCGGGCCATATCGGTTATTTCACCCTGACGAATGCCCTCGGCGGCATGAATAGCCTGCCCCAGCAGGGATGGCATACCATCTGTGCCGATTTCCGCGATTAGACAGGCAAAGCGCGAAGAGCCTAAATCAACAACTGCAAAGGGCGATTTTGTGGATGGATACCGTTTTGCCATCAGGTTTTCCTCCCCTTGCCGCGAATAGGAATATTTGGCTCAACAATCAGCTGGCCAGGGACACGCAAATCTATGGCGGCCAGATCGCGCTCGGTAATGGCAGTTTCCTGTTCCAGCTTGGCCAGCCTGGACCAGGCCAGCACCGGATCGCGTTCAGGCAGGCGAATAGCCAGACCAGAGCGCATATGAACATCCCAGCGCCTTTGCGAGATATATTGAACCGCCCAGACATCGGAAAAAATTTCCGGCTCGGAACGCAAAATATCGATAATGATGCCAGCGCCTTCTGCCGCGCCCTTGCCAGAAGCGACGATCAGATGATTAAAATCTGTCGGATTAGCCCCATGAATAACCGCGCCACTGGCATCGATTAATTGATGACCTTTAGGGGTTTGCAACAGCGCAACAGGCTGGCGCTCGGACAAGCGAATTTCTAGCTTGTCTGGCAAGGTGCGGATAATGATCACATCTTCTACCCAGCCCAGCTTCAGGATATCCTCGCGCAGGGCCATTAAATCGATGGCCAGAATGGATTTGCCTTTCATCTGATTGGCGATCGCGACAATATCCCGTTTATCGGTATGATTGCGGCCTGTGATTTCAATAATCCGGGGGGTAAAGCCGCGCGCAATTGCGATACGATGAAATTCATCGCGCAATAAATCTGCTTTAAAATAACCGGCAACCCCGCAAATAGCTGTCAGAATAAGGGCAAAGCTGATAAGGCCTGCCTTTATCGAGAAGCCTGTCTTGCGGGCGGTGAAAATAGCTGGCAGGGCTAGTCGTCGCATTGGGCAATCTCCAGCAAATGGTTCACCAGCTCTTCACCTGAAATACCGACAAAGGCCGCCTGTTCGGGGGTCAGCGAGGTAGCGGTCATGCCCGGCTGGGTGTTAACCTCCAGCATATAGAGCTGATCGGCTTCTTCATCCCAGCGATAATCTGCACGGGCAACCCCGCGGCATCCCAATATCTGAAAGGCACGCTCTGCCCATTCACAAGCCTGCATGGTGATATGTTCGGGAATATCGGCAGGCAGAATATGGCGCGATCCGCCCGGCTTGTATTTGGCATCAAAATCATAGAAATGCTCATCCACGATAATTTCAGTAACGCATAGGGCGCGCCCATCCAGTACCGATACGGTCAGCTCCTTGCCCGGAATATAGACTTCCGCCATCAGATCTGTGGTGGCTGGCCACAGGCTGCGCTCAGGGGTGCTGTCTGCCTCCTTGACGATCACCACCCCGACGCTGGAGCCATCATTGCGCGGCTTTATCACGTGCGCACCGGTATAATCGGCGGGATAAACATGGCTGTCCTGTTCCAGTTGCAATAAGGAAGGTACAGCAATACCAACCGAGGCAAATATCAGGCGCGAGCTGATTTTATCCATCGCGGTTGCCGATGCCAGCACGCCGCTATGGGTATAGGGGATATTCAGAATGTTTAGCATCCCCTGTATCGAGCCATCCTCGCCAATCTGGCCATGCAGGGCATTAAAGACTCGGTCGGGCTGAATATCTTCCAGCTTGGTAATGATATCCCTGTCCAGTTCCACTTCTATCGCATCCCAGCCAGCCAGGCGGGCAGCTTTGCTGCAAAAGCTGGCCGAAACCCGGCTAACCGCGGCTTCGGATGTCCAGCCGCCCATTAATACAGCTACCCGTCGGTCAAATGCTGGCATCTTCGCCTCCCTTGCGGCCGATACGGCGAATTTCCCAGCGCAGACGAATACCGCTTTTTGCCTCTACCGCATCGCGGACATCTTCGCCCAGCTGTTCCAAATCCTGCGCCCGCGCACCGCCCTTATTGATCAGAAAATTACAATGCTTGTCAGAAATGGACGCATCGCCGCGCTGCCAGCCGCGGCACCCTGCTGCATCTATTTCCTGCCATGCCTTTGTGCCATCCGGATTGGCAAAGGTTGAGCCGCCTGTGCGCACCCCGACCGGCTGGCTATCGGCTCTGGCGGCGATCATCTCTTTCATGCGGGCACGGATGGTTTGGCTATCGCCTGGCTGAACAGCAAAGCTGGCATGGGTAAAAATCCACCCCTCCGGCACAATGGTGTGGCGATAGGCCATTTGCAATTTTTCCGCACTAACCTCAAATTCTGTGCCATCGCGCGCCAGCCCATAGGCATTTATCAGAACATCTCTAAATTCTGTGCCATAACAGCCGGCATTCATCACCAGCCCGCCGCCTATCGTGCCGGGGATAGTGACCATAAATTCAAGGCCTGTCAGAGCGTGCCTGGCCGCATATCTGGCAACTTCTGCATCTGCACACCCTGCTTGTGCGACCAGGATTTCCCCTTCATGACGGATAGTGTTTAAATGCTTGCCAAGATGGATAACCACCCCGTCAACCCCGCCATCGCGTACCAGCGTGTTTGAGCCTGCCCCCAGGGCCATAACCGGTATATCTGCCGGGCATTGACGCAGGAAATTTTGCAAATCTGCTATATCTGCCGGGGTAAATAGCCAGTCTGCTGGCCCGCCTACCCGCAGCCAGGTCAGCCTGGCCAACGGTTCTGCCCTGACCAGATCGCCGCGCAGATCATGGATTAGCTTGTCGAGCTGCAAGGTCATTGGCCAGCCTCCGTTACCAGAGGGGTGTTGCGCAACTCTGCCAGCTGTTCTGGCAAGGCTGCTGCCCAGGCGGTAACCGTCCCGGCGCCCAAACACATTACCAGATCGCCGCTGGTGGCCAGCTTGTCAATCTGTTCTGCCAATGCTTCGGGGCCAGACAGGACATGCACAGAACGATGCCCCCAGGCACGCAAGCCTTCGGCCAAATCCTCTTTTTCAAATCCTTCAATAGGGTCTTCGCCTGCGGCATAGACATCTGCGACCACCACATGATCCGCTTCATTAAAACAGGCACAGAAATCGGAAAATAAATCGCGCAGGCGGCTATAACGATGGGGTTGAACAACCGCGATAAGCCTGTTTTGCTCTGCCCGCATTCGTCCTGCCGAGAGCGCCGCGCGTATCTCTACCGGGTGGTGGCCATAATCATCGATAATGGTGATGCCATCTGTCTCGCCCTTAAAGTCAAAGCGCCGACCCACCCCTTTAAACTGGCGCAAACCGGAAAGAATAATCTCCGGGCTGATCGCCATCTCCAGGCAGATGGAAATCGCGGCCAGACAATTTTGCACATTATGCTCGCCCAGCATCGGAAACTGTACATTATTCAGCCTGTCAATTTTGATATCCAGCCTGTCAGATAACAGCACATCAAAGATCATCTGGCCTTTTTCATGCCGCAGATTGACCGCCCTTACATCGGCATTGGCAGACAGGCCATAGGTAATCACCCGCCTGTCAGATACCGCTGGCAACAGCTTTTGTACCGATGGATGGTCGATACATAGTGCGGCAAATCCATAAAAGGGAATAGAGGCGATGAAATTTTCAAACGCATTTTCCAGATTTTCAAAAGAGCCATGATGGTCAAGATGTTCGGGATCGATATTGGTAACAATCGCCACGGTTGGTTTCAGGCGGGAAAATGACCCGTCACTTTCATCGGCCTCTACTACCATCCAGTCGCCACTGCCCAGCCTGGCATTGCTGCCCCAGCTGGAGATAATGCCGCCATTTATCACTGTCGGGTCGATATCGGCCGCATCCAGCAAGGTTGCAACCACAGAGGTTGTCGTGGTCTTGCCGTGTGTGCCGGCCACCGCTACCGACCAGCGCAAGCGCATCAGCTCGCCCAGCATTTCAGCGCGGTGAACCACAGGTAAATAGCGCGCCCGTGCCGCCACCAGTTCAGGATTATCCGGCTTAATCGCGGTGGAAATGACCACAATCGATACGCCTTCCAGATTTTCTTCTTTTTGCGGGATAGAAACCTCTATGCCGCGGGCACGTAAACGCCGGACATTGGCGCTTTCTGAAATATCGCTTCCCTGAACCTTATAGCCCAGATCATGCAAAATTTCGGCAATGCCGCTCATGCCGATACCGCCAATGCCGGTGAAATGAATTCTGCCAATAGAAAGGGGAAGGGCGGTCATGCGGCCTCCTTATTCCGGTCTGTACCGCAAGAGATAAGATAATCGGTAATCTGTCTGGCGGCATCTGGCCGGGATTGTGTACGCGCAGAATTGGCAAGCTGCTGGCGCATTTTGTCATCTTCTATCAGCTCGACCAGCTTTTCAGACAGGCTTTGCGCGGTAAGGTCTGCTTCTGATAACAGGATGCCGCCATTATAGGCGCATAGCTGCCGGGCATTGGCGTGCTGGTGATTATCCAGAGCCCGGGCAAAGGGGATGAAAATAGCCGCCCGTCCCGCACAGGCGATTTCTGCCACAGAGGATGCGCCTGCCCGGCTGATGACAAGGTCTGCGTCTGCCATTACGTCTACCACATTTTCAAAGAAAGTTTTTGTCTCGGCGGTGATCTCATGCGCTTTATAAAAGGCATCCAGAGCTGCTTTTTGCTCGTCTCTGACCTGTTGGGTGACGGCCAGGCGGCGGCGCAGGGAAACCGGCAACAGCGCAAGGGCGGCCGGTATAATTTCAGCAAATAACGCCGCCCCTAATGAGCCGCCAAATATCGCCAGCCGGAAGGGGCTGTTCTTTTTGGTCGGGGCTGTATAGGGCGCGATCCCGGTAAAGCTGTCACGCACCGGCAGGCCTGTCTGATAAATCGGGGTGCTGGCTGGCAGTCGGTCATTATCCGGCCAGCTGGTAAACAGGGTTTTGGTAAAACGTGCCAGCATCAGATTAGTGCGCCCGATTACCGCATTTTGCTCATGCATCACGGCGGTGATACCCAGACACCATGCCGCAAAAACAGGCGCTGCCGCCGGATAGCCGCCAAAGCCCAGCAAGATAGAAGGGCGCTTTGTTGCCAGCACAAACAGGCTGGCAGCAAACCCGCCTGCCAATTGGCCAAATGCCAGTATCCGTTTAAAGACCGAGCCGGCAAAAGGTGAGGCAGAGGCCAGAATTTTGTGCGGGATATGGGCAGGGATAAGGCGCGCACCCCGCTTGTCGGTCAACAACAGGATAGTATGCCCATCTGCCAGCAAGGTTTCAGCAATACAAAGCGCTGGCATCACATGTCCGCCTGTCCCGCCTGCGGCCAGACAAATATATATTGATTTGGCCGGGACTGATTTGGCCGGAACTGATTTTGATAAGGCCAATTTTGATAGGTTTGATGTCATCGGCTGACCTCCGGCATCATGGCAGGATGCTCAAAGCGGCTGACCTCAGACGGGTGCTGCTTGCGGCTAAGGGCGAGGATGAGGCCAAGGGTAAGCCCGCTTGCCACCAGCGATGAGCCGCCATAGCTGATAAAGGGCAGGGTCATGCCTTTGGTCGGAATAAGATTTAATGAAGAGGCCATATGAATAGCGGCCTGTACCCCGAACTGGGTAGCCAGCCCGGAAACCGCCAGCATGGAAAACATATCTTTTGCTATCAGCGATTGGGCATAGCCGCGAATAACCACAAAACCAAACAGACCGATAAGGAACAAACAGGCCAGAAGGCCATATTCTTCTGCTGCGACAGAGAAAATAAAATCGGCATGGGCATCTGGCAGGTGCAGCTTTACCTGGCCATCGCCGGGCCCGACCCCATACCAGCCGCCCTCAACAAACGACTGGATAGACCGTTCTGTTTGCAGATTGCCGCCGGCAAAAAACTTGTCTACCCGAACCTGTACATGACCCAAAAAGCTGTAGGCCATGAAGCCTGCCAGAGGGGAAAGTGCCAGTGCCACCAGTATCAGCAGTAAGGGCAAGCCTGCCAGAAACATCTGGAAACCAAAGGTCAGAACAACAACAGCCGTCATGCCAACATCTGGCTGCAGGATCAAAATGGCCACGACTGCCCCAACCACCATGGATGCCCATGCCCAGCCCGGAAAATTATTCTGCTCGCGCCACAGCCCCAACAGCCAGGCTGAAATAATCGCCAAGATCGGTTTGATAAATTCAGAAGGTTGCAGGCGCAACCCCCCTATCATTAACCATCTGGTCGCACCCTTGACTTCCGGGCCAATCAGTAATGTGGCCAGCATTAGTCCGGTTATCACCAGCCCGCCAAGCAAGCACAGAATGCGAATGGTTCGGCCACTTAAAATAGAGCTCACCAGCATCACAAACAAAGCAGGCAGCATGAACATCAACTGGCGGAATACAAAATGATGCTCACCAAGACCAATACGTTCAGCCACAGGCGGGCTGGCCGCCATGACCAGCACCCCGCCCAATACCATTAATAACAGCGTGCAGGTCAGCATCATCCGGTCAACCGTCCACCACCAGATACCAAGGCGCGATCTGTCTGTTCGATTAAACATGATGCCCCCTTAAAGATAGCTGGTCAGAAGAGGTGGCCAGCTTGTCTATCTGGGCAGCGGCAAGGGCGCAAAAATGTACCCCCCGCGCTTCAAAGCTGGTGAACTGATCAAAAGAGGCCGCCGCCGGAGAGAGCAAAATCACCTGCTGATCCGGGGCTGTTTCTTGCCGGGCAGAAAGGCTGGCAGCCTCTACCGCCTCTTCCAGTGTATCAAAGCAGCTAACAGGGATATGTTCTGCCAGGCTGGCGGCGAAATCATCTGCACAGGCACCAAACAGATAGCTTTTTGCAACATGGCTTAAATGCGGAATACAGGCATCCAGCCCGTCTTCCTTGGCAATCCCGCCGGCACACCAGTGGATATTCTCAAAACTGGCCAGGGCGCGTGCGGCTGCCTCGCCATTAGTGGCCTTGCTGTCATTTACAAACAGGATATTACCTATCTGGCCAGCAGGTTGCAGGCGGTGCGGCAAGCCGGCAAAGCTGGCAATGCCCTTGTCAATTTCCGCCTCGTCCAGCCCAAGGGTACGGCATACATATCTGGTAGCAAGTGTATTCTGGGCATTATGCAAGCCTTTTAAGGCCAGATTTTCAAAGGGAGCGATATGGCTGGCTTCTTCTTGCTGCTCCGTGCAGGTAAGGCGGATAATTTCCAGCCTGTCCTGATAGCGGCTTGCCAATTCATCCAGAGCCTCGCCTTCGCCCAAAACAGCCAGACCAGCTTTGGGCAGTGAGGCCAGAACCTGTTCTTTGGCGCGGATATAGCCAGCCATGCCGCCATGCCTGTCCAGATGATCCGGGGTAATATTCATAATCACCGCGATATCGGAGCGCAGGGATGGTGTTACTTCCAGCTGATAAGAAGAAAGCTCAATCACATTTACGCCATCTGCCCCTACCGGCATCAGCGCCGTAACAGCTGCCCCGATATTGCCGCCGATCGCACAATGAATGCCAGCCTGTCCCAGAATATGTCCGATAAGGGCGGTTGTGGTGGATTTGCCATTTGTCCCTGTAATGGATACCCAGCGTCCTGTACGCCCGCGCCGAAGGGCAAATTCCACCTCCGAGATAATCGGCACGCCGGCCTCTATACAGCGTTTTGCCGCCGGATGAGGGGCAGGGTGGCTATGGGGAATGCCAGGGCTGATAACCATCGCCTCCAGCCCGTCCATATCCCAGTCATTAAAATCCCTGAAATAGGCTTTTGTGCGGGGGGTTGCCCCGTTATCATCAAAAACATTTACGGAAATGCCATCTTCGATACAGGCATCCAGAACCGCCTGGCCAGAACGGCCCATGCCCAATATGGCAATGCGGTGAAAGATTTTTGTGTGTGTTGTTGCCATCCGCCTGTCCCCTATCGCAACTTCAGGGTGGACAGGCTAATCAGGGCCAGGATCACTGAAATTATCCAGAAGCGAATAACGATGGTGCTTTCCGGCCAGCCTTTTTTCTCAAAATGATGATGCAAGGGAGCCATCAAAAAGATACGCTTGCCGGTCAGCTTGAAAGAGGCCACTTGCAAAATAACCGACAGGGTTTCGACCACAAATAGCCCGCCGGCAATGGCCAGAACCAGCTCATGACGCGTGGCCACAGACACCGCCCCCAGCGCCCCGCCAAGCGCAAGCGATCCTGTATCGCCCATAAAGACTTTGGCAGGCGGGGCATTAAACCATAAAAAGCCCAGCCCTGCTCCAATAATCGCCCCAAGCAAGGTCGCCAGATCACCTGTACCCGGCACGTAATGGATCTG
>JAURQT010000145.1 GCA_030835985.1 Alphaproteobacteria bacterium | reverse complement strand
CACATGGCTCTTTACATGGGCACATTCATCTCCGACAATGCCGAAAAAGGGTTGCCGGTCATAGCTATCAACCTGTTTATGCTGGTAGTTTTCGGGCGCAAAAAACTCCGCCCGTTCCCAGCCGCCATAGACCCCCATTTCTGCCCCTTCTGCGATATGGGCATCATAAAGCGCGCCTTTTTTAACCCCGCGTCCGGCTGGCCACTGAATGCCGGGAAAATGGATAGCATATTCATGTCCATAGACCTCCAATGCCTTGGCTGTGCAATAGGCCGGATTGGCATGATCGGTAAAGCGGCGCGGGTCAACCGCCCAGCTATCTGTTTCAGTCTCGCCTTGTGTAATCCATTCAGCTATCAGCTTGCCAGCCCCGCCTGCCTGGACAATCCCAAAGGTAAAGGTGCACGCCTCAAAGGCGTTCGGTACACCCGGCATGGGCCCGATAAGCGGAAACCCGTCCGGGGCATAGGGAATAGGGCCATTTACCACCCTTGTGATACCGCCACTGCCCAGAATTGGCACACGCGCTATCGCATCTTCAATATACCATTCCAGGCGTTCCAGATCATCGGGATAAAGCTGGAAGGAAAAATCATCTGGCATCGGATCGGCCCTGTCTACCCAATGGGCGCGGCAATGCCGCTCATAAGGGCCCAGCAATAGCCCGTCTTTTTCCTGGCGCAAATAATAAGAGCTGTCGGGATCGCGCAACAGGGGCAGTTTTTTATCCCGTGCGGCCAGCTCGGCTATCTCTTCGGTAATCAGATATTGATGGGATAGCGAAATACAGGGCACATCCCGACCAAACATTGCGCCTATCTCTGCTGCACGATAGCCTGCGGCATTGACCACATATTCAGCCTCTATCATGCCTTTTTCGGTTTGTATCTGCCAAAGGCCATTTTTACGGGCTACCCCGGTGACAGGGCAAAAACGCACTATTTTCACGCCTGTCTGGCGCGCGCCCTTGGCAAAGGCTTGCGAGAGCTGGGCAGGGTCTATATCGCCGTCATGCTCATCCCATAATCCGCCGTGCAAATCATGGGTTTCCAGAAAAGGATAGACATCTTTCATGTCCGAGAGGCTCATCATTTCCAGATCAAAACCCATTTGCCGTGCCATTGAACGCACATGGGCGAACTCTTCCATACGCTGGCGGCTATGGGCAAGCCGCACCGAGCCGGTTACATGATAATTCATCGGGTAATCTGCCAGCGCGCCAAGCTTGCGATAGAGCTCGGTTGAATAATGCTGCATTTTCATCACTGTCCAGGAACCCACAAAATTGGGACAGTTTCCGGCCGCATGCCAGGTAGAGCCGGAGGTCAGCTCATTTTTTTCCAGCAACACCGTATCGCTCCAGCCCGCCTGACCAAGATGCCAGGCAATCGAACAACCAACCGCACCGCCGCCAATGATAACCACCCGTGCCTGTGAGGGCAGGTGCGTGCCTTCCTTGTTTTGCGCTTTTGTCTGCTGTTCCATTTTTCCCCGCTCCGATTTAAGTGCTATCGAAAAGCCTAAACCATCTTTGACGTCAATAACATTATTTAAGTGATTATCCTTTGCCAGCTATTGAAAAAAAGCGCATCTTATTAGCTATTTTGCGCCTTTTTGGGGGATAGGCTGGAAGGGGCAAAAAAGAAGGCGAAAAAAGGATGGCGGTAATGTCTGAAAAACCCCTGCGCCCGGTTGGGTTAATCGGCGGGATGAGCTGGCAAAGCACACAAAGCTATTATGCGCACATAAATCAGGGCATATCTGCGCGTCTGGGCGGCAATCATTCTGCCCCATTATGGATGTATTCCTTTGATTTTGCCGAAATTGAAGCCTTGCAAGAGGCCGGGCAGTGGGCGCTTGCAGCTCAGGTGATGGCCGATATTGCCCGCCGCCTGGAAGATGCCGGGGCACAAGCCCTGCTTATCTGCACCAACACCATGCATAAGCTGGGCGATGCCGTGCAAAATGCCACCACTATTCCCTTGCTGCATATTGTGGATGCCACTGCCAGCACAATATTGGCATCCAAGGCACAAAACAGCTTGCTGCTGGCCACACGCTATACTATGACGCAGGATTTTTATCGCGCTCCGCTCGGGCAAATTCTGGCCAGGGATAATCGCTCTGTCATGGTTCCACCCATAGCGGATCAGGAAAAAATCCATACCATTATTTATGACGAGCTATGTCGCGGCATAATCGGTGATGATTCTCGCAAAATCTATCAGGAAATTATCGACCGTGCCGCGACAGAATTTGGCTGTGATAGCGTTATTCTGGGCTGTACGGAAATCGGATTGCTTATAGGCCAGCATGATACCAATTTACAGGTTTTTGATACCACTGCCCTGCATTGCGATATGGCCATCGACATCATCTGTTCCTGATGGGCAGGGCCAGGCAAGGGGGATAGCTGACCCTGTCTTGCAAAACACCTTAAAAATGCGTACATCTTGGGGCGCTATATCTGTATTGTTTTGTATAAATATTTAAAAATGAAAGCTGGATATGAAAGAACTTAATATCGCCATTGCGGGCCTCGGGGTTGTTGGCAGTGAAGTTGCGCGTATTATCACAAAAGAGGCTGAAATGCTGGCCAGCCAGGCAGGGATGCGCCTGCAGCTGGTCGCGGTAAGTGCGCGTTCAAATCGTGATAGAGGCTTTTTAATGCACGGCATTGATTTCGTGGCAGATGCCGCGCAATTGGCCGCCCGAAAAGAGGTGGATATTGTTGTTGAGCTAATCGGCGGCGCAGAAGGGGTGGCCCTTGATTTATGTCGTTCTGCCCTTATCAATGGCAAGCATGTGGTGAGCGCAAACAAGGCCATGATCGCCCATCATGGACATGAGCTGGCCTTATGTGCCGAAGAGCAGGATGTTCAGCTGTCTTTTGAGGCAGCGGTCGCAGGCGGTATTCCGGCAATTAAATTACTGCGCGAGGGGCTATCGGCAAACCGGATTGAGCAGGTTACCGGTATTTTAAACGGTACTTGTAATTATATTCTGACAGAAATGACCCAGACCGGGCGTTCCTTTGCCGATGTGCTGGCCGAAGCCCAGGCAAAGGGCTATGCCGAAGCCGAGCCGAGTTTTGATGTGGACGGTATAGATGCTGCCCATAAGCTGGCTATTTTGGCAGCGATAGCCTATGGCCAGAAAATTGATTTTGACCAGGTGCAGATTGCCGGCATTCGTGCCATTTCTGATATAGATATCGGTTTTGCGGCCGATTTGGGCTATGTCATTAAATTGCTGGGCAATGCGGTGCGGGGTGCGGTGCCGGGCGTTCAACCCTGTCTGGTCGCACAAGACAGCCAACTGGCCAAAATTGACGGCGCATTAAATGCTGTTGCCTATAGCGGTAGCCCGGTGCAATCAGTTGTCTGTACAGGGCCGGGGGCAGGCGATGGGCCAACCGCCTCGGCTGTTTTGGCTGATATTATTGATATTGCCAGAGGCCACCGCGCCTATCCTTTTGGCAGGCCGGTCGCCACTCTGGAAGATAAAGCCAATCGCCGTGAGATTGCCCCGGGTCGTTATTATTTGCGGATGATGGTCGAAGACCAGATAGGGGTATTAAATGCCGTTACCGCTATTTTGCGCGACCATGATATTTCGGTCGAATCCATGCTGCAAAAGGGGCGTTCGGATAATGCGCCGGTGCATCTGGTGCTTACCACCCATGCCACAAAAAAACAGGCAGTAGAGGCGGCCTGTGACAGCTTGCGCGCGGCTTCTTTTATCGCCGGCGATATTCTGGCATTGCCCATTATGGCAGGGGAATAGTTTTCAGGACATAAAATGGACACGCCAAAAACCAAACAATTTATCCAAGCTTCCCTATCCGGGGCGGTCTGGTATCTGCAAGGCTCTGTCTATTCTATGCCGGAAACACAAAGACGCGCCGAAGGGCTGGCGGCTGCCCGTGCGATGCCAGCGGCACTTGCCTGGTATCTGGCTTGTAATGGTATCGATGGCGAAGGCATGGATGGTTTTTTATCGCCGCGCCTTCGTGACAGCTTGCCTGACCCGCATATTATGCAGGATGCCAAAAAGGCTATAGACTTAATATGTAACGCGATAGAATCAAAGCAACCTGTTGGAATATTTGGTGATTATGATGTAGACGGTGCCTGTGCGGCGGCGGTATTTCGCGCCGTTTTGCCCCGATTTGGCTGTCCTGTCTATTGTCATATACCGGATCGTTTTAGCGAAGGATATGGGCCAAACATCACCGCGTTGCAGGGGCTGAAGGCACAAGGAGCAGAGCTTATCCTGACAGTGGATTGTGGTATTACTGCCCATCAACCGCTACAAGCGGCCGCGGATGCAGAGATGAAAATTCTGGTCATTGACCATCATAAAGCCGGACCTGTTCTGCCCCGGGCAGAGGCGGTGGTTAATCCAAATCGTCTGGATGATGATAGCGGGCTTGGCCATCTTTGCGCGGCGGGGGTATGTTTTCTTATTCTGGCCGGGGTGATGCGGGAATGTCGGCAACGCGGCCTTGTGCCAACAGATGGCGTAATGCCGGATTTATTATCGCTGCTAGATATGGTCGCGCTGGCTACAATTTGCGATATTGTGCCGCTAAAAGGGGTTAATCGTGCCTTTGTAAAACAGGGGCTTAAGGTGCTGGCACAGCGACAGAATACCGGTTTGCGCGCCCTGATGGATGTGGCGCGGCTGGATCAGATGCCTACCACTCATACGCTGGGGTTTTTGCTGGGCCCGCGCATTAATGCCGGCGGGCGACTGGGACGCTCTGATTTGGGTGTCCAGCTATTGACCAGCTATGACGATGGTGTGGCAGAAAGCCTGGCCCTGGAGCTGGATGAGCTGAATATGCAGCGCCGAATTACCGAAAAACAGGTAGAGCTGCAAGCAGAGGAAATGGCCTTGCAAAAGCTGGCCAAAAACCCAGAGCTAACCGTGCTGGTTCTGGCAGCAGAAGGCTGGCATGAGGGGGTTATCGGCATTGTTGCCGGACGCATAAAGGACAGGTTTAATCGGCCTGCATTGGTGATTGCGCTGGATAAGCACGGGCTGGGCAAGGGTTCCGGGCGCAGTGTACGCGGCTTTTCTCTGGGCGATGCGATTATGGCTGCCCGCCAGCGAGGTTTGCTGGAAACAGGGGGCGGACATGATATGGCCGCTGGCCTTGGGGTGCGTGCCGAAAAGCTATCGGAATTTGAAGAGTTTATTCTGGCACGTGCGGGCGATGTTTTTGCCGGGCCACCCCAAAAATCCTATCTGGCCTGTCATAGTGTTTCGGTAGCTGGTCTGGATTATGATTTTACGCAATGGCTGGAAAAAATAGGGCCTTTTGGTTCCGGCTTTGCCGAGCCACGCATTTATATCACCCATTGCCAGCTGAAAAACCATCACTGGATGGGCTCAGAAAAACAGCATTTATCGGTCAGTCTGGATGATGGCACAGCTGCGCCATTGCGCGCGGTTGCCTTTAATCTGGCCGGCACACCGCTTGGCAAGGTATTACAGGACACACCTGACCCTGGCCTGGTGATGGTGTTGGGTACTTTGCGGCCAGACAGTTTTCGCGGCGGCAAGAATATCCAGTTTATGATAGAGGATATTGCCCTTCACCCTTAAAAAAATGTGCAAAAAGACAGCAAGGGATAGCGTGAGAAGGTTGTTAGTTGCGTTTTTTTTAATAAAGGGTGATATGCGCACTTGATCTCTTACCTCTTTTTGAGTAGAAACCAAGAAAACTGCTTGCGTCCCGTTCGTCTAGTGGTTTAGGACACCGCCCTTTCACGGCGGCAACACGGGTTCGAATCCCGTACGGGATGCCATTTTATTCTTATCCAGTAAGCGTGATGGCAGATAGCCTTTAAATCGTCAGCCTAGAAGGGCAGGGTGGCGGTCAAAGGATAATTTAATGCGCCATAATTTGCGTGAATTCGGCTCTCTTTGATATTCAGGGATGCACGTGTTTTGGTTTTGCCCCCTTTTTTCCCCTGAACTGTAATAAACAGAGCAAAGTAAACATAAATGACAAGTGATGCATTAGATTTTAAATCCCTGGGTATTTCCGAGACGCTCATGGCGCGGCTTGCCGAGCAGGGTATTGACAGACCAACCCCTATCCAGCAACAGGCTATCCCTGTATTGCTATCGGGGCAGGATTTAATGGGGCTGGCACAGACAGGCACAGGTAAAACCGCTGCCTATCTATTGCCGCTTATCCAAAAATTAAGTGAAGATGAAACAGCGAAGGGCCCGCGCCGTCCGCGTGTATTGGTGCTGGCCCCGACAAGGGAGCTGGCCCATCAGATTTCCATCAGCCTGCGCGATTTCAGCCGCGGCGTTACCTTGCGCTATGTTACCATTTGTGGCGGCGAGCGGTATAATAATCAGATATCTGCCTTGAAAAAAGGGGTTGATTTTATTGTTGCGACCCCTGGCCGATTTGAAGATTTGCAACAAAGAGGGGTAATCGATTTATCCTTTATCGAACATATTATCCTGGATGAAGCCGATCAAATGATAGATTTGGGCTTTTACCAGCCGATTAAGCGGATTTGTGCATCGGCGCCCAAACCCTGCCAGACCATCTTTTTTTCCGCTACCATGCCGGCAGAGATGAAATCGCTGTCAGATGAATTTTTGCATGATCAGGTCACCATAAGGATTGAGAGCAAAAACATTACCGCCGATACCGTTAGCCAGCGGGCCATTATGGTCTCGGATGCCCTGAAAAGAGAGACACTTGGCAAGCTGTTAGAAGATGTGGATGGCGATCAGGTTCTGGTATTTGTTGGCACCAAGCGGCGCGCGGATGCGCTGGGGCAGTTTTTATCGGCTCAGGATATCCAGGCAGACGTGTTGCATGGCGATATGCGCCAGAATATCCGCAGTAAAGTTTTACGAAAATTTAAATCCGGGCAATTACAAGTGCTGGTCGCCACTGATGTGGCCGCCAGGGGGATCGATGTGGTCGGCCTGAATTGGGTGATCAATTATGATTTGCCGCAAATGCCGGAAATCTATGTACACCGTATTGGCCGAACAGGCAGAGCCCAGCAATCCGGCCGGGCAATTTCTTTATGTTCGCCCACCCAGCGTGCCTTGCTGGTAGCGATCAGCCGCCATGTAAACGGGGTCATCGATATTGTAGATGCACAAGGCGAAGCCATCGAAATTGATAGCTTGCAAGCGCCAAACCGGCAACGCCGCAAAGGCGGCCGCCCCTTTGGGGCAAAACGTCCCGGCCAGCCCAAAGGCGCGCGCCGGCGCACCGGCGAGGGCGAATTTAGCCCGCGTCGCCGCAAAAATGAGGGGAAACCGCGTCCCGAACGTACCCAAAATAGCGAAAATAGCTGGCATCCGGCGGATAAAAATGACCGCCCGGAACCGGGTAAGAAACACGCTGCTGCAAAGCCAAAAAACAAGTTCAAAAGCGATAAGTTTAAGGGCGATAAATTTAAGGGCGATAGCTTTAAGAGCGATGAATTTGGCGGCGATAAATTTGGTGGCGGTAAATTTGGCGGCGGTAAATCCAAGTCCAATAGCTTTAAGTCCAATAGCTTTAAAAAGAAAAGAGATACAGAAAAGCCTGGCCGTGACAGCTTTACACAGGAAGCCGCGCCTCGTTCAAACAAGGCTAAAAAAGATGGCTCAAAGGGTCAAAACAAACCTTTTCGCGGACAATCTACTGCTGCCAAAGAATGGACAGAGCGTCCGGCGCATAAAAAGACAAATAAAGCCCGCCCACCTGCGCCAAATGGGTCTGCCGGACAAAAGGATGGCGGCAAATTACGCCTGAAACGTCCAAAAAACGCGAAAAAAAGCGGAAAATTTTAACAAAAGAGCCTTTTAAACCAAAGCTCAGGGTTACAATTTATCGTGTTGTGCCACCAGGCATAAAAATAACCCTTGTTAAGTGTTTATCGCCAGATAATCAGGTAATACTGCAAGGCCATTAATTTGCCGCGCCCTCTCAAAAGCAGCTCATTATCATATCCAGCGGTTTTTTCTGTGTGGATGCTTGCGGAATAGTGGCATTTTCTGCCGGATATCCCACAGGCAGGATCATCATCGGCTTTTCGTGGGCAGGGCGGGCGCACATCTGATTTAAAAACCGCATCGGGTTCGGGGTATGCACCAGGCTTGCCAAACCAGCCTGATGCAGAGCGGTGATTAATATGCCGGTGGCAATGCCGACACTTTCCGGGACATAATAATGCTTATAGCGTTGATTGTCCGGCGTCAGCCCGTAACGCTGGGCAAATACCACAATCAGCCATGGCGCATCGGTCAGGTGCGGTTTATGGGCAGTTGTGCCAAGCGGCTCTAGCGCGCCTATCCATTCATCGCCGCCGCCGCCAGCATAAAAGGCCTCTTCTTCTGCCTCTGCTGCGGTGCGAATACGTGCCTTCATCGCCTTGTCCTGAATAGCGACAAAATGCCAGGGCTGCTGATTGGCACCGGAAGGCGCGCGTCCGGCTGTCGCGATGGCTTGCTCTATCAGGATGCGCGGCACTGGCCTTTGGTCATAATGGCGGATAGAATGGCGGGTCTTCATGGCTTCCAGAAAGTTTTTGCTGGCCATTTGTGAGGCGCTATCGGACATTTTTTGGAAGTCTGGCAAAGGAATAGGGGTGTAGCTGGAAGGTTTCATGTTTATATGCCCCCGTTTTGATTATTTGGCTGGCCATAAATAGCTGGTCTATACTAGTTTAACGCATCTGGTCAAAGATTTACAGACGATACGGTTCGGGATTATATGTGGCCAGGATTAGATATGGCCGACATGACATTTTATACAGATTAGAAGAAAGTGAAACGGATATGGTTAACAATATTCCAGCTTCGGTTATGACAGCCCTTGCACCGCATGGGCGGCTGCGGGCGGCTATTAATATGAGCAATTTTTTACTGGTGTCTGGCCGTGATAGTACAGGCGGGCCGGATGGGGTGTCGCCGGATTTGGCAAAGGCGATTGCGGCGCGTCTGGGTGTGCCAGTGGAATTGATCCCCTATGAAGGACCTGGCCAGCTGGGGGATGATGTGAATGGCGATGTCTGGGATATCGGAAATATCGCCATTGAACCGGAACGCGCCCAGACAATCGATTTCAGCCAAAGCTATGTGCATATTGATGCCAATTTTATGGTGCGCAGGGATGCGAGCTATCACAGCAATGAGGATATTAATAAAGAAGGGGTGGAAATTATCCTGTATAATCGCAGCGCCTATGATTTATGGCTAACCGATAATTTTACCGCGCCGAGCTATCTGCGTGTGGCCTCTATTTCAGAATCGCATGAAGCCTTTCATGCCGGGCGCGCAGATGTGCTGGCCAGTCTGAAGCCTAAATTGGTAGAAGAGATGGAAGCCTCGGATGCGTTTCGTATCATTGACCCGCCCTTTACCGCTATTCGCCAGGCAGTAGGGATTGCCAAAAATAAACCGGAAGCCTTGCACTTTATCAATGAGGTTATTTCCGAGCTTTCCCAAAACGGGGATATCGCGGCATCCCTGGAAAAGCATGGGGTGAATAAAAAGCTGAGCCTGCCATTGTAATTTTAGGGGCATCATTTAGGGGCAGATTGGGTGTATTTTTTTGCTGAATAAATCGGCAAATGCCCGAAAATCGACATATCGAGGCTGAATTTGTATAAACGAGCCGCAAAATAACAACGATTATTTTAGTTAGCCATGAATAAAGGTTGAAAGTTTACCCTAAAACTGCAACGGTTTTATGGGGCGCATGTTTGGTTTTTATACATGGCCATTAAAACAATCCGGCCTGAAACTTCATCGGCTGGAATTTATTTGGGAGATTGAGGAATGACGAAGTTTTTGAAACATGCCTATGCAGGGCTGGCCAGTGTGGCCTTGTTAGCATCTGCAACCGCAGCACAGGCAGCTGATAGCGTGAATGTAGCGTTCTTTCTGGAATGGGCTACCCCCAATCAGATAGCAAAGGTGGATAAAGCCTATGATGCGGCGATGGGTGTGGATGTAAACTGGACAGATTTTTCTACCGGTGTAGCGATGACCGAAGCGATGCTGGCAGGCGATATTGATATTGCCTATTCACAAGGCCTGGCACCGTTTGTAACCGCTATTCAGCAGGGCGCACCGCTTAAGATGGTGGCCATCGCGGTTGTATATGAAGCAAATGATTGTTTTGTGCGCAACGATTTGGGCATTTCTTCTGCAAATGCCACAGAATTGGAAGGCAAAACCGTTGCTGTTCCACTAAATACAATGGCGGATTTCTCATTCAGAAAGCAAATGGCGGCATTGAATGTAGATATCTCTACCATGACCATTGTGGATCAGGCACCCGCAGATGGCGCAGCGTCTCTGAATGACAGTTCTGTAGATATGGCCTGTATCTTTGGCGGGGCTTCTGCCAAAATCGCTGGCGAGGCCGGTACCCCCATCATGTCTACTCAGGAAAAGAAAGATGCCGGTATTGGTTCTTTTGATGTGATTTCTGTGACAGAAAAATTTGCTTCAGAAAACCCTGGTCTGCTGCGGACTTTCCTGGAAGTGACGGCTGAGGCAAATGCTGCCTGGACAGGCTCTGTTGCCCAGATAACCACAGTTGCAGCAGATGCCGGTATGGATTTCAGCACCACTCAAAATCAGATGGCTGACTTTGTTTTCCCGACGGTAGAAGAACAGCAGACAACCTATTTTGGTGAAGGCGGTGTTGCCGCAGCGGCAGCTGAATCTCTGGGGGCGGTATTT
>JAURQT010000144.1 GCA_030835985.1 Alphaproteobacteria bacterium | reverse complement strand
TGCCGGCACAGCCTGCTTTGCGCTCGGCCATACCCCCGCATAAAAAGATAGAAGGGTTAAATCTGCTTGAGGCAGAAACAGAAGAAAGCCCCGATATTCAGCCTATCCTGGAAAGGAAATCATCTGCTGAAATGGCGGCAAAAACAGCAGAAGGTCAGCTGAACCCGCTGCGTGGAAGACCAGTTCTGAGCAGCAGAGCGGCCGCCATAACAGGCACAGGACAGATAGATATAGACAAGCCTGTCCAGAAAACAGGTGAAGAGGGACATATCCTTGATGCCAGCCTGCTAAAGGCCGATAAGAAAATGGATAACCTTTCGCAGCGCGTAGAAATGCTGATGCCAGCCAATGCCAATGGCGAGCGCACCCTAACACAGACAAATCCGGCCAGCCTTGTCGATGCGGTACAGCTGGCTGGCAGCCAGAGCCAGATGGGCGGAAACAATGCCCAGACAGGCGGCGGCCAGCAAGGCGGTAATGGGGCGGCAGGTACTGGCCTGAATAGCAGCATAGAACAATGGGCAGATATGCTGGATATGCAGGAGGATAACTGGTCTGAAATGCTGGTACGCCGCATTGATAGAGAGTTTCGCGGCGGGGGCAAGGGGCTGGAAATAGAAATGTCGCCGCGTCATCTGGGCCGGCTGCATATCACCCTTGCCCAGCAGCAGGAAACAACCCATATCCATATGCGAACAGAAAATTCAGCCGCTGCACAAATGCTGGTTGAGGCCGAGGCACGCCTGGCACAGATGCTGGAAAATTCCGGCCTGAAACTGGGAATGTTTAACAGTTATTCAGACGGGCGTGGCGGCCAGGCAGGCCAGCAAAACAAGGAGGATAAGGGGTCATCCGGCACAAAAATCGGAACAGCCGGTATGGGCGAGGAAAATAGTGATGACCGCGCGGTATTAAATGGAAAAAATGACGAAACGATGATTAACATCACCGCCTGATATGTGATAGATCCAATCACATCTATCTGGTCAGTGGGACGATAAGTTTTAAATAGCCAAAAAAATCTTTTAAGGAGCGTTAAAGATGGCTGATGAAGAAAATGAAGAACCAAAAAAGAAATCAGGACTGGTAAAAATCCTGATCTTTGTCTTTGCAGGCATCCTGCTGGTTGCCGTCGGTTTGGGCGTTGGCTATTTCATCTTTGGCAATAAACAGCCCGATCCTTCCAAAGAGATTGATGCAATTATTGAAAAGACCAGAGAAGAAGCTGAAGCCGAAAAGCAGGCCGCTCTGGAAGAGGTGCAAAGCGCAGCTGAAAAGGTCGCCAAGGAAAAGCCGGAGGTGGAAACCTTTGTTACTACCTATTTTGAATTTCCTGGTACCTTTACAACCAATCTGCGCTCTTCACGCAAATTCCTGCAGCTGGGTCTGGGCGTATCCACACAATATGATGATACGGTCATGGCAAATATTGAAACACACCAGCTTGCCTTGCGTTCTGAAATATTGAATGTGATGAGCGAATTTACCGAAGAGGATATCCAAGGTAAAGCCGGACGCGAAGCCCTTGCAAAGGCGCTGGCAGATGGTATTAACGAGAAGATGCTAAAGCTGGAAGGCTTTGGCGGTGTCGAGGAAGTTCACTTCACGTCTTTTGTTCTGCAATAGGCCAAACTGGATAGTAGGTGAGCGTTTTTACGCGTGGGTAGAGTAACACAAGATGGCCTCTAAAAAACTGACAAGTGATGAAGTCAATGCCCTGATGGAAGGGTTGCAAAATAGCGACTATTCCGTCAGCGTTGACGTGGCAAAATCAGATGATGTGCGCCCCTTTGCCTTTGGCGAGGATGACCTCAGCCTGATGGGCGATTACTATGCCTTGCGTCAGGTAAATGAGCGTTTTGCCCGCCAGGCACGTTCTGTGTTTTTGCCAATGTTGCGCTTGCAGCCCCGCATCACCCCGTTTCCGCCGGAAGTGAAAACCTTTGATGAATATTGTGATAGCATTGATAATTTTATGAATTTGAATATCTCGCGCATAGAAGAATTGCGCGGGCCGATGTTATTATCCATCCATCCGAAATTTATTTCGACCATTACAGCTGCCTATTATGGTGGCACGCTCAATAGTGGCGGCTTGCACCGCACAGAATTTACCGCAACCGAAGAGCGGGTGATTGAAATTGTTTCGGCCGGGCTGAACGAGGCGCTGACTAATTCCTGGCGCGATTTGATGTCTATTACCCTTATCGAACAGGGGCGCGAGGTAAATACACAATTTGCCTCGGTGGTGGATGGCTCGGAACTGGTGATTATCTGTTCCTTTGCGATACAATTGCCAGGGACGGATTCAGATACAATTGATATCGTTTATCCGCTGCAAACCCTCAAGCCTATTGCCTCGCAATTGCGCTCGCGCGTGCAATCGGATGCCAGTCAGGATAATGTTAGCTGGCGCGAACAGCTGGAACATGCGATTTTAAGTGTACCGTTGCATATATCTGCCTTGCTGGGTGAGCCAACAATGTCTGTGGGCCGAATGATCCGGTTAAAAGAGGGCGATGTGGTTTCTATGAAGGTAGATGGCGGGGTGAAAATAAAGGTAGAAAATAATCCGATTTTCAGAGGGGAAATCGGGGAGGTTGCCGGCAAGGCGGCCATTAGTTTGCAAAAACGGATTTAAGTTAATTCTGCCTCTTTAAAAGAGACAGCAAAAACGAACAAACGGTTTTAGAGAGATAAAGGACAGGTCACATGGCAGAAGAACAGGAAACACAGATGCCAGAAGAAGAACAGAAGCCGGCCGCCGGGG
>JAURQT010000143.1 GCA_030835985.1 Alphaproteobacteria bacterium | reverse complement strand
ATACAGCTGATAAATCCGGGCTTTGTGGAAACAGAAGCCACAGCGGTGAATGATTTTGTGATGCCGGATCTGATTTCCAGCGATGCGGCCGCCCGGCTGGTCTTAAAAGGATTGCGCTCGGATGATTTTGAGATTGCCTTTCCAAAGAGATTTGTTCGCAAGATGAAATGGTTGCGTTTACTACCGGCAAAAAGCTATCTAAAGCTGATGGCAAAATTTACAAATCATTAGCCGAATTGACGTGCGTTATCTGGCTATCGGGAGGCAGAGATAGAACTTCACACCCTTACCAAAAATTATGCCGAGCTGTTTGCCGCCCTGTCGCCGGACACGCTTGACCAGCTAGAGGCAAGCCTAAGCGAAGAGGTTATCTTTACCGATCCCTTTAATATGTTGCACGGCAGACGGGAATTTATCGCCATTTTTGCCCATATGTTTGAAGTGATGGACAGGCCTGCCTTTGCAATACTGGATATCGCCGCCTCCGGGCAAGCTGGCTATATCAAATGGGAAATGACGGGATGTTTGAAATCGCGCCCCTCTTTTGGTGTAAAGCTGGTGGGGATGAGCGAGCTTGTCTTTGATGAAAAGGGTCTATTGCTGGCCCATCACGACCATTGGGATAGCGCCCATCAATTATTGCAGCATATTCCGGTGGGCGGCTGGTTTGTGCGTAAATTGCTGGGTCTGTTTGCCTTGCCGGCAAAATATAAAAACCGATAGGGGGTTTTAAAAAAACCTGTTCTAGGCTGATTTGGTAAAGGTAATGACAAGCTCGCCCAGCAATAGCCCGAATTTGGAGACTTTTGCACGGTTCAGGATGGTGGTGTCTGTCTGGCGCACCATAATATCGTTAAAGCGCACTTTTACCCGCCGACCAAACATCTTCAAAAAGAAATCATAACGCAATTTAAAGACAGGGCCATCAACCTCGCCAATCGCGTGGCCAGCGACATCTTCTGTATGGGCAATATAGCTGCCATCTTCATTTTTTGTGATGACCCAGATGCGGTTTTCGGTCTCACCATTATCATAGATAAAGGCCTCATGCAGCTCGGTCTGATTATCATTGGCACGGCAATCAATTTCGGCCGCAAAACGGCGCTGAACGCTGCCGAAACGGTCGACAAACATACCTTGTGCGACAAATTTTCCGCTAAAAAAACGTACCGGATCGAATGTGTCGGCAGCTAGATTAAGATTTGCCGGGATGCCGTCTGGGGACATGTAAAAAACCGCTCTGATCATGGATTATATAGTGACTGTTACGTCACCCGTCCCGACCCGGATCAAGCGTTTTCAGCAGGTGAAAACCTATTTCACTTATGTGATATCAGCATTTGTTTAACATCGATCATGCCGGCACGAAAACCGCCTTCGCAATAGCATAAATACAGCTCCCACATCCGCTTGAAGCGTTCGTCAAATTTGCGCATCTGGCTAAGTTCTGGCCAGGCGGATAGAAATTTCTCGTGCCAATAGGCCAAAGTGCGCGCATAATCCAGCCCAAATCCGTCATGGCGATCCAGCTTTAATCCGGCGTAGGCAAGCGGGCTTTCCAACACTTCCATAGATGGCAGCATCCCGCCCGGGAAAATATATTTCTGAATAAAATCGGGCTGGGATTTATATTCATAAAAAGCAGTGTCATCAATGGTTATGACCTGCAAGGCAGCCTTGCCACCTGTTTTCAGGCATTTTGACAGGGTCTGGAAATAAATCGGCCAATAGGCTTCGCCGACAGCCTCAAACATCTCGATAGAGATAATCTTGTCATAGCACTGATTAAGATCGCGGTAATCGCACATACGGATATGGGCTTTATCGGATAGCCCGGCGGTGGCTATGCGGCGCGTGGCAAAATCATGCTGAGCCTGGCTGATGGTAATGCCGTCAATGACAGCCCCGCGCTCGGCGGCGGCATATTCAGCGAACCCGCCCCATCCACAGCCAATTTCCAGCACTTTATCGCCTGGCTGTATATCTGCCAGATCTGCCAGCCTTTTATATTTACGGCGCTGGGCAACATCCAGCTTTTCTTCTGCACTGCCAAAAATAGCCGAAGAATAGGTCATCGTATTATCCAGCCATTTTTCATAGAACTGATTGCCCAGATCATAATGATAGGTAATATTCCGGCGTGACCCTTCTTTATTATTGCGGTTGCGCCAATGCAGCAGCTTGCGAAACAGGGTTTGCAATTTGCCAAAGGATAAATTTTCCTCAATATAGCGGTCATGCAAAACCGCTAACTGTATCAGTGCGGCCAGATTATCGCTGTCCAGCTCGCCTGCCATATAGCTCTCGCAAAAGCCCATCTTGCCATCGGATAACAGGCGGGTAATCGCTCTTGTTGATTTTAATTCCAGCCGGGCATGGGGGCCTGGCTGCTGGCCTTTAAAATACCGGGTCTCCTGATTTGGCAGGGTAACGTCCAGCGCGCCAAATTCCAGATGAGACAGCAATTTTAAAAAGGCCTTTTCTTTCAGGCTTTGACCGGTAAACATCATCATTTTATGCGTGCTCTTTTTCCTGTTTGAGGGGGGATGCCAATGTGGCAGGCCTTGAAGGCGGGGAGGGCCGCTTGTAAAAACGGCACTTTTTCAAAAATAATTTTACCGCCTCGATATGAATGGAAAACAGGGGGCGAATCGGCCAAAACCCCTTGATAAATAATGCCTGTAACAGTTTAAGGCTGGTCAGGCTGTGTATTTTTCCCTGCAAGCGGGCCGTTAATAGCTGCTGTTTATCACGGGCATAATTCACCAGCACAATCAAATCATCCCCGCGCTGTTTTACCGATAGCCGATAATAGCCCTGCAGATCAAAAAAAGGCGATACATGCAGCTGTTTATCCACCTTTTGCAGGATATCCCGGCTATCTGCATCTATCACGCAGATATAGGAATGGGCATCGCCAAAGGTGTTATGCACCTCATAAACGTAAAAACAGGGGCGGTTTTTGGCGTCATAACACAAATAGATAGTAATCGGGTTAAAAGCGATGCCCAGAATACGCGGGAAGGCCAGCAGCTTTATTGTGACGATTTCGCGCCCCCCAAGATGGGGAGCGGCCAGGGTGCGAATATAGCTGGCAAGCGGCACGGCATCGGATGGCCTGTCGGCATGGGATTTGTGGTTAATGCCAAAATCCCGCTCATAAAAAGAAAACAGATTAAAGCGGTTAACAGAAAAAAAAGCACTCAGCCTGTCTGCTGCCTCCAGCCTGTCCAGATCTATCAGAATAGACAGACCCGGGCGATGCAACACATGCGAAGGCGGCCCATAACGTGTATGGGTGATTTGCGAAGCAACAAGATGACAAGCATATGTCTGCATAAATAGCCGGCCTTTAAAATCCCTGTTAAACTCTACTATCAGGCGGGTCTGTCTTGCAACTGATCTGTTCTTTGGGGCCTGACAGGTGCCACCGCTTTTGTCGGGCTGTCCCAGGGGATATTGATATCCAGGCTCTTTATCACAGAAACAGCTGATTTCAGCCCATCTTCATGAAAGCCATAGGCGGTCCATGCCCCGCACCAGAACAGCCCGTTCCTGCCCTGAATTTCGGGTAAATTCTGTTGTGCCTGAATAGCTTTGCTATCAAAAATGGGATGCTGATAATCGATTTCCCGGTGGATTAAATCTGCTTGCGCCCGGGTTTCGGGGTTTAAGGTCACAAACAGGGGATATTTTTCCTCCAGACTTTGCAGACGGTTCATCCAATAGGTAACAGCCAGCGTTTTATCGCTATTTTCCAGATAGTTCCAGGCTGCCCATGCCCCCCGCCTTTTCGGCATCAGCGAGGGGTCGGAATGCAAAATGACGTGATTATCGGAAAAAGAAAAGCTGGAGAGAATATCACGTTCTTTTTTGCTGGCATCGTCTATCAGTGCCAGGCTTTCATCTGCATGGGCGGCCATGATGGCATAATCATACCAGGCCTCGCCGCGCCCGGCGATGGTCAGCACAACCCCGCCAGCCTCGCGCCGGATAGAGGTAATCTGCGTTTCCAGCTCTATTGCATCCCCTAAATCAGCGACCATTTTTTGAACATAATGGCGCGATCCGCCCTTTACCGTGCGCCATAAAGGCCGGCCGGTAAAGTCCATCAGCCGGTGATTATCCATAAATTGCAGGAAAGAGCGCACCGGGTAATCCAGCATCGTTTCTGCCGGGCAAGACCAGATGGCCGCACCCATCGGCAACAGATGATCCTCAACAAAAGCATCTGGCAGATTGCATCTCTGGATAAAGCCTGCCAGTGTTTCGCCTGCCGGGCCTTTATCTTTTTCGGCCATGGCGCTGCGGTAAAATTTTATCAGGCCAGACAGCATTGACCAGAAACGCGGCTTTAACAGGTTGGATTTTTGTGCCAGCAAGCCGCGAAGAGAGCCTTCATATTCAAATTGCTGATCGCGCAAGGATACCGAAAAAGACATATCGGTGGGGATAGTGGTGACCCCCAGCGCATCAAACAGGCCAATCAGATTGGGATAATTGGCCTCATTATAAACAATAAAACCGGTATCCACAGCGATTTTGTGATCGCCAAAATGGGCATCTACTGTATGCGCGTGCCCGCCAATACGCGGGGCTTTTTCATATAATTTTACATGATGATTTTTGTTTGCCAGCCAGGCTGCCCCCAACCCTGAAATACCACCGCCTATAACCGCTATTCGCATCTGCCCTGTCCCTTTTCATTTGATGACGGATATCTTTATATAAACCCGCCTAACCTTGTCCTAGCGCTTCAAGAAGACCTTGCGATCAACTGGAAATGTGTAAATTCTGCCCGCATGACAGAAATGTGCCTGTTGCGGTTTACCCAGTAAGTTCTGTATGGCCGGATCCAGAATATTCAGCCCGCCGGTAAACACGCCAAAGGCTGGCAAAATCATACGGCGCCCATCCTGAATAAAACACCGCCCGCTTATGCGCCTGAGTTTGAGCGAAAGCCGGGCTTTGGGATGATAATGCCCGCATATCAGACCGGAAATCCTTGCCTCATTTGCCCCGATTTGATGGGTGAAATACAGGCCGTCAGCTATTACATTTGGCAAAACCCTGCCTGGCAAAAAGTTGGGGAGTTCACTGTCGTGGTTTCCTGTAATCCAGATAAACGCTCTGTCTTTTGCCAATTTGGTCAGCTGTTTTTGATATATCTCCGGCAACTGAAACGCTTGCCGATTGGTATGAAAACTATCTCCTAAAAAAATAACCTCTCTGGCCTTGATACGTTCAATTGCCGCAGATAGTTTTGCCAGGCTCGCATCTGTATCAAATCCGGGCAAAGGGGCGGCGACAGATTGAGCCTGTCCCTTTTCCAGATGCAAATCAGAAATAACCAGCAGGCCTCTATCTGGCAGATACAGGCTGCCATCGGCATATAGCTGGATATCCACCCCGCAAAAACGGGTCTCGATATATAATTTTCCCTTATCCATCTGTTGCGGGCTCATGGCGCTAATCGGGGGGCATCTATCATAATAGCCGGCCTTGATATTGTTTTTCTGCTGGCAGCGTTTCTGCACTGCCAAAGGCTTCTTCCAGCAGAGTTTTTTCCAGATCCGATAGCAGGTCATCCACCGCAGAGGCCGTCACCGCCTCGCGCCCAACTTCCAGCAATAACGGGACAGATAGGGGCGAGATGCGGGGCAGGTTTTTATGCAGGATATTACCATCAAACCGGGTCAGCAATTCTGCCAGCCGGTGAACATCTGTCAGGCCGCGCGCCGCATCCTGGCGGGTGGCTTCCAGCAGTAAATGTCTCGGCTGATGGCTGCGCAATACATCATAAATCAAATCGGAATTGATGGTGACCTGCTTTTGGGTTTTTTCGCTACCAGGGGCGCGCTTATCGATCAGGCCGGCGATGATGGCAACCTGCCAGAAGCTGCGTTTCAGCATGGTCGTCTCGGCCATCCATTCTTCTAAATCATCGCCCAGAATATCGCTGGAAAACAATGTTTCCGGCCGGGTAACCAGATGGCGCGACCATATCGCTATGGCATAATCGGTGGCCACAAACCCGAGCGGGCCATAGCCTTCGCGCTCCATTCGCCGACTAAGCAGCATCCCCAGCGTCTGATGGGCATTGCGTCCGGCAAAGCCATAGGCGGCCATATAATATTTCTGCCCCCGCTTAAAAGTCTCTACCAATAGCTTGTCCGCGGGTGGCAGGGTTGATTTTTCGGCTTGCAGGCGCAGCCATTCGCGCACCTGCTCTGGCAGATACTTGTGTAATTCTCTGTCTTGCAACAGGCTGCGTACCCGCATCGCAAGGCCGGGACTAAGGGGCAGACGTCCACCAGCATAGGCCGGGACTTTTGGCTCGCTTGCTGTACAGGTGCGCACGATAACTTGCTGTGCCTTTATGCCAACAAATTCCAGAATTCGGCCAGCAAAGATGAAGCTGTCCCCTGCGCTCAGGCTCTGGACAAAATATTCTTCAATATCGCCAAGAGGCGGGCCGCCTTTCATCCGCACCTTCATGGTAGAGGTTTCCACAATCGTTCCGATATTCATCCGCCATCTGGTAGCAACCTGGCGCGAGGTAAGCCGCCATAGCCCGTCCACCCCTCTCACCAGGCGTTGAAATTGTGTGTAATGGGCAAGCGCATATCCGCCTGTTGCGACAAAATCCAGAACTTTTTCAAATTGTTCCTTGGGTAAATTTCGGTAAGGCGGGGCGGTTATTATCTGCGCATACAGACCGTCACTATCAAAAGGGCCAGCGACCGCCCGGCCGACAATATGCTGGCTTAATACATCCAGCGCGCCCGCATGGCCGGGTATATCATCCAGGATTCTGGCCTCGACATCCAGACGAGCTGCCAGCGCTTCCAGCACTTCAAATCGATTGGCAGGAACAATTACCGCCTTGCTGGGTGTATCCAGTTGATGGCCGGCTCTGCCAACACGCTGGATCAGCCTGGAGGTGCCTTTGGGCGCGCCAATTTGGATAACCAGCTGGATATCTGCCCAGTCAATGCCCAAATCCAGAGAAGAGGTAGCGACAATCGCGTCCAACTCTGCGCCTGCCATCGCTGCTTCGATACGTCGGCGCTGGCTGACATCCAGAGAGCCATGATGCAGGCCTATTTTCAGATTGAGGTCATTTTCACGCCATAATGCCTGAAACATCATTTCTGCCTGTGCCCGTGTATTGACAAAAATCAGGCTGGGGCGATTGGCCTTTATCAGGGCATAAATTTCTGTAGCGGCATAAAGGGCGCTATGACCCGCCCATGGCAGATAGCTATCGGCTGTTTCCAGAATATCAATATGTATTTTTTTATCGATGCGCGGCTGAAGTATTTCCACACAGCTCGGCTCTGCTGCCAGCCAGCCACGCATATCCTCTGGTTTGGCGATGGTCGCAGATAGCCCGATACTAAGGCTGGAGGGGGCAAGGCCACGCAAGGTGGCAAGTGACAGGGATAATAAATCCCCCCTCTTATTGCCGGCCAGAGAATGAATTTCATCAATGATAATATAGCGTAATCTGCCAAATAATTTATCGGCTTCTGGCCAGCTTAACATCAATTCCAGTGATTCAGGGGTGGTTAGCAAAATATTGGGCGGGGCGGTGCGCTGGCGATTGCGTTTGGATTGCGGTGTATCACCTGTGCGCGTTTCAATGGTGATATCCAGCCCCATTTCCACTATTGGGCTTTCCAGATTTCGGGCAATATCAACTGCCAGCGCCTTGAGCGGCGATAAATACAGTGTATGCAGCCCTTCAAAAGGGGTTTGGGATAAATCTATCAGGCTGGGCAGAAAACCCGATAAGGTTTTGCCTGCTCCGGTCGGGGCGACCAGCAAGACCGGATGACCGGCAGCTGTTTTTTCAACAATCTGGTACTGGTGGGGATGGGCTGCCCATCCTTTGGCTTTGAACCAGTCCAGAAATTGTTTTGGCAAAGCCATAGATAAGCCTGTTTAATCGTCTATATTATCTTTATATCTAATCCAAATCGGCATAAACCCAATAGCGAAAAGACCGATTAAAAAGTTACAAAGCATAAGGCGCATATTTACATGATCGATTTATATTACTGGCCGACCCCGAATGGCCAAAAAATTTCTATCGCTCTGGAAGAAATGGGGCTGGCCTATCAGGCTATCGCTGTAAATATCGGCAAGGGCGATCAGTTCAAGCCCGAATTTCTGGCCTTTTCCCCCAATAACCGGATGCCAGCGATTATCGACCATGATGGCCCGGACGGCCAGCCCATTTCGGTATTTGAATCCGGGGCGATATTATTATATCTGGCCGCAAAGACAGGCCAGTTAATGCCAGATGATATCCGCGCCCAAACCCAAGTGCATGAATGGCTGATGTGGCAAATGGGCGGTTTTGGCCCCATGCTGGGGCAAGCCCATCATTTTAATTTTTATGCCCCGACGCGCATTGATTATGCGATGACACGCTATTCAAAAGAAGCTAACCGCCTTTACGGGGTTCTGGATAAGCGGCTATCTGCCTATCCATTTGTGGCAGGCGATAGCTATTCTATCGCAGATATCGCCATCCTGCCCTGGACACGCAGCTATGAGCGGCAAAATGTGGATATAAATGACTATCCGTATGTGCAAGCCTGGCGCAAGAAATTGCTGGCCCGTCCAGCCGTTCAGAAAGGCGGGGCGGTGGGCGAGGATTGGCGCGAGGATTTAAAATCTATCAGCAATGAAGATTTCGCCAAGCTGTTTGGCACAGAAAAAAAAGACTGATAGCGTAAAAAAACAGCCCGCATGACATAAACCTATAACAGGCCAGCCTCTAGCTATGGATTGGGTAAAAATAGATAAAAAAGGGCTATCTGTTCTGCCAGCCGGGGCGCATATTGACCCTCTATCAGCGTGCCAGACAGCCCTTATCACCCATGGTCATGCCGATCATGCCCGCCCTGGCCATCAGCAGGTGATCGCCACCCCCGAAACGCTGGCCATTATGGCGGCACGCTATGGCGATGATTTTGCTGTGATAAAAACACCGCTTGGCTATGGCGAGACCATGCAGCTTGGCGATGTGCAAATTGGCATGGCACCATCTGGTCATATTTTGGGCAGTGCACAAATTATTCTGGAGCATAACCAAACCCGGCTGATAGCCGCCGGCGATTATAAGCGAAAAGCTGATCCTACCTGTGCGCCCTTTGAAATTGTTGCGTGCGATATTTTTATTACCGAAGCTACTTTTGGCTTGCCTGTCTTTCGCCATCCCGACCCGCAGGCTGAAATAAAGCGGCTGTTAAAGGTAGCGGGGCTGTTTCCTGAACGCTCTATCCTGATAGGGGCTTATGCCCTTGGCAAGGCACAGAGGGTGATAAGCCTGCTTCGGGCGGCGGGCTATAATGCGCCTGTCTATCTGCATGGGGCGATGCAAAATCTATGCGATCTCTATCAGGCACACGGGGTAGAGCTGGGCGAATTGCGCCCTGCCAGTATATCCGAGCGCGGCAAGCCTTCAAAAGAATTGCAAGGGGCGATTATCCTTGCCCCGCCCTCTGCGATGCATACAAGCTGGGCAAGACGGCTGACCGACCCGTTGCTGGTATTTGCCTCTGGCTGGATGCAGGTGCGCCAGCGTGCCAAACAGCGCGGCGTGGAATTTCCCCTGATTTTATCGGATCATGCCGATTGGGACGATTTGCTGGCCACAATAGAGGAAATTAACCCGCGTGAGGTGTGGGTAACACATGGGCGTGAGGATGCGCTAATTCATGCCTGCCAGACGCGCGGCATATCGGCGCGCGCCCTCTCGCTTATTGGGTATGATGAGGCGATGGAATGAGGGGATTTTCCGAGCTTTTGGATGCGCTGATATTCTCGCCCCGGCGTAATGTAAAGCTGGCTCATCTTGCTGGCTGGCTGCGCCAGACCCCGCATCCGGACAGGGGCTGGGGGCTGGCCGCCCTGACAGGTGATTTGCGCTTTGCCCATGTCAAGGCAGGGGTGGTGCGCGAGCTGGCAGCAGAGGTGAGCTCGCCCGAGCTCTTCGCCCTTTCCTATGATTTTGTCGGGGATTTGGCCGAGACAGTTGCGCTGTTATGGCCATCCGAGCCACAGCCGGGCGAAGAGGCAGAAGATTTAAGGCTGGCAGAGATTGTCACGCGCCTTAATGCTATCCCGCGCGCAGAGGTGAAAGGGGTTCTGGCCGGCTGGATGGACAGGCTGAATGTTGCCGAACGCTGGGCGTTATTGAAATTGGCGACAGGCGGGATGCGGGTAGGGGTATCGGGGCGCCTGGCACGTACCGCCCTTGCCGAGGCATTTGAGAAGGATGTTGGCGAAATTGAAGAGGTTTGGCCGCTCTTATCTTCGCCCTATGATGCGCTATTTGACTGGCTGGAAGGGCGCAGCGGCCGCCCCCAGGCAGAGGGGCGAGCCGTTTTTCGCCCGATGATGCTGGCCCATCCGGCGGATGACGGGCTGGCAGAAAATTTTACCCCCGATGACTGGCAGGTGGAATGGAAATGGGATGGGGCGCGTATCCAGTTTGTTAGTGCAGAAGACGGGGTGCGGCTTTTTTCGCGGACAGGCGATGATATTTCTGCCAGCTTTCCTGAACTGGTACAGGATATGGCATGGAAAGGGGTGCTGGATGGCGAGATTCTGTCCGGAACACCGCAAAAAATTGGCAGCTTTAATGATTTGCAACAACGCCTTAATCGCAAGCGTGTGACCAGCCGGATGCAACAGGAATTCCCTGTCTTTATCCGCGCCTATGATATTTTGCTCGCCGGGGAGGCAGATTTACGCAACCTGCCTTTATCGCAAAGGCGGCAAAGGCTGGAGGCAGAAATGGCCGCTATCGATACGGGCTGGCTGGATATCTCGGAATGCCTTGCTGCCACAGATTTTGACCAGCTGGTAAAAATAAAAGAGCAATCTGACCCCCGAATTGAGGGGATTATGCTGAAAAAACGAGACAGCCTCTATATTGCCGGACGGCCAAAGGGCGGGTGGGTAAAGCTGAAACGCGACCCGAAACAGGCCGATCTGGTCATGCTATATGCCCAGCGCGGACATGGGAAACGCTCTTCTTTTTATTCAGATTTTACGTTTGGGGCGTGGCGTGATGGCGATAACGGGGCTGAATTAGTGCCGGTTTGCAAAGCCTATTCCGGTTTTTCCGATGCCGAATTGAAAAAGCTGGATAAATTTGTGCGTGATCATACGCTGAACCGTTTCGGGCCTGTACGCGAGGTAGAACAAAAGCTGGTTGTGGAAATCGCCTTTGACCAGCTGCACCCCTCCAGGCGCCATAAGTCAGGCATTGCCATGCGCTTTCCGCGCTTTCATGCTATCCGCTGGGATAAACATCCAGAAGAGGCAGATACAGTTGAACAGCTGAGGCAATTTATGACGCGTGATAACAGCTAGTCTGTTTTCTGGCGGCGGCAGCGCACAGAGCAATATTTAACCTGATCCCAGTCGCGTGCCCATTTTTTGCGCCAGGCAAAGGGGCGCTGACAGCTCAGGCAGATTTTTTCCTGCAAATCGCCTTTGCGCACCATTTTTCGGGGAGATTTTTTATGTGCCATAACGGGTGTTTTTTCAAGAAGGCTGGGTCTCACCCTGATAGCGCAGACTGCATTTGCCTGTCAGGGTTTGAACCAGAAGCGATTCCCTGCATTTTGTCCAGCCAGGATCGGCCATATCCGACATCTCGTTCCGCCAGATAATCGCGATCATCATCGTGGTTAGCAAAATTACCAATATCCAGCGTGTGTTCATGATAGCTATCCTGTTGGCGTTACTCGGCCGCATCCCAATCTGTGATATGGTCTGGCAAGTCTTCTTCGTCAATACTGTCTTCGGGAAAGAGGCGGCCAGCCACAGAATGGCCAGCTTCTGCCACGCTTTCTGCTCGCCCGGTGACCAGCGGATGCCAGTCGGCCAGCCCGCGCCCCTCATACAGGCGGCGATAGGCACAGCTTTTCGGCATCCAGCTTAAATGGCTTAAATTATCCGGGGTTAAAACAACGCAATCCGGCACGTGTTTTTTGCGGTCGGCATAGTGGTGACATCGCGCATTTTCACAATCCAGCAATTTGCAGCCGACATCGGTGCTATAGATGATATGTGTATCTACATCCTCCAGCTTTAGCACACAGCATTTACCGCACCCATCACACAAGGATTCCCATTCCGCAGGGGACATCTCATGCAGGGATTTTGTCTCATAAAATGGTTTTTCTGTAGCAGAAACAGGCACGGATCATAATCGCTTTATATAGCTGGCTTCATCTTTTGTAATGTAATCGCGTGTCTGCGGTACATCGCGCTGGCGTCTGGCCAGCTGGATCTGAAATACCATGCCATGCGCATAACGGAAATAATTTTCGCTACAAATCAGGTAAAAACGCCACATTCGAATAAAATTCTCATCATATTCTTCTGGCAGCTGATGTTTTTCTGCCTCAAAGGCTGTGCGCCAATGTTTCAGGGTTTCAGCATAATGCAGGCGCATAATTTCAATATCCGTGATTTTCAGGCCGGTTTTTTCAATCGCCTGCATCATTTGCCGCAAGGTGGGCAGATAGCCGCCTGGAAAAATATATTTATTCAGCCATGGGCTGGTCGAGCAGGCACGGCCATTTCGGCCGATAGAATGAATGACCGCCACACCATCTTTGGTTAAATGCCGGTCAATCGCCGCCATAAAACGGTTTAAATTCTGCCGACCAACATGTTCCAGCATACCAACCGATATAATACGCTCAAAACGGCGATTGCCCAGTTTGCGATAATCGCACAGCTCTACAGACAGGCTGTCCTGCCTGCCAGCTGTCATTATCGCTTTTTTGAAATAGGCAAATTGATTTTCAGACAGGGTGATGCCGGTGACCTGCAGATTATCGCTGCATTTTGATATGGCGGTTGCCAGCCCGCCCCAGCCGCACCCGATATCCAGTACGCGCATCCCCGGCCTCAGGCAAAGTTTGGCGGCCAATCTGGCCATTTTCTGCCTTTGTGCCAGTGCCAGACTATCCTCGGCAGCGCGATAATAGGCACAGGAATATTGCCGGTTTTGATCCAGAAACAGATCAAATAGCTGATCGGTTAAATCATAATGATGGGCGACATTGCGCCGGGCACGTTTCAGCGGGTTTAACGAGGCAAACCAGCCGATGAAATTGGCGAAATAGCAATAAATCCTGCCGCTCGGGCTATGGCGCCAGGCATTTATATTTCCAAATAAAAAGGCGGTGAAATCTTCAAACGAACCCTCTTTTATCCCCAAATCGCCGCGCATATAATATTCGCCGATAAGCGGGTCAGGGCGCAAGACAAGGGCAAGTAAAGCAGACGCATCTGGCAGGGATATCGCTATTTTTAATCTGTCTTCGGGTATAGGGGCTGGCGGTTTTTTCCGAGAGCGTTTGCGCGGCGCAATCACGATATCCGGCTGGCCGGGAAGAGATATCTTTAGCTGTCCAACAGACAGCATCTGGCGAAGAATAAAAATGGCAAGTGTGACCATGATATATGCTCGGTAATGCTCTAACCTTAACTTTTAAACCCCTATCCTTTTTCTCCAAAACCCCTCATCTTTTGGTATTAGGCCTATAGTATAGGGGGCGTTAATATTTTCAGCCGAATGGAAAATTGAAAACAGATTTCTGTTGCAGACAAATTGCATCCCAGCTGATAAGAGATAGACGCTATGGAACAACCGCCCCTACCGCAATTACCGCCTGTTTCTGTCTCTTTTGACGGGGGCGTTTTGCGTGCCACAGATTTTGGCGATCTGTATTATTCAGCCGAAGACGGGCTGGCAGAAAGCCGTCATGTTTTTCTGCAAGGCACGGCTCTGCCAGACAGGCTGGCAAAAGCAACCCATCTGACCATTGCCGAAACAGGCTTTGGAACAGGGCTAAATCTGCTTGCCCTGTGCCAGGCCATAATGGCCCAAAACAGCCAGTGCCAGATAGATTATATCAGCTTTGAAGCCGCCCCTTTAGCGGCAGAAGATGTGATGCGCGCCCATCAGGCCTTTCCGGAATTGGCCGAATTATCCGCTGTTCTTATCGGCCAATGGCCGCGCCGCTGGCACGGGGTGCATCGTTTGTCCATGCTGGGCGGCCAGGTGCGGGTACAGCTGCATTACGGACAGGCAGAAACAAGCCTGCCACGCTTATCCTTTGCCGCTGATATCTGGTTTCTGGACGGGTTTGCCCCGGCGAAAAACCCCCTGCTTTGGTCGGCATCTTTCTGTCATGAAATTGCCCGCCATTCCAGAAAAGGCGCAAGGCTGGCCACTTTTAGCGTTGCCCGTTCGGTGCGCGAGCATCTCTTGGAGGCAGGCTTTGATATAGAAAAAGCCCCGGGCTTTGGCCGCAAACGCGATATGCTAAAGGCGGTTTATGATAAGGGCTTTTACCGGCCAATGCCCGTACCAGCAGAACAGATAGCGATCATTGGCGGCGGTATCGCCGGGGCAGCGATGGCACACGCGCTGGCCATCCGGCATATCCCCCATTTTGTGCTGGAACAGGCCGATAGGATAGCCCCTGCCGCCTCTGGCAACCCATCAGGCCTGCTAGTGCCGTTTTTAAGTGTGGGCGATATGCTGGCCGCGCGCCTGTCCATTTCTGCCCTTGCCGATGCTCGCTCCTATGCTGACCACCAGGGGCTGATTACTTCTTCCGGCGTTATTAGCCTTGATTATTCCGAGCGAAAAACGGCCCGTCAGGCAAAATTATCCCGCCAGGATTTTCCAGAAGATTTGGCGCGTGCAATAAATACAGCCGAGGTGGCAGTCATGACCGGGCTGAATATCGGCATGGGCGGGCTTTATCATGATGCAGGCGGGGTTATCTCGCCTGTCGCCTATTGCCAGAGCCTGATAGGCACAAGCCCTGTCCATACAAATTGTCAGGCGGCATCTGTAACCGGGGCGGCAGGGGACTGGCATATCAAATGCTCAGACGGACAGGTTTTTTCTGCCAGCCATATTATTTATTGCGGCGGGGCAGCAACACCGCAATTAATCGGCTCATCTGCGCTACCAGCCGCAGAATTTCAAATCACCTCTGGCCAGCTCAGCTATCTGTCATCAGATAGCCCATTATCGAAGCTGAAAATGGCAATAAATTATTCCGGCTATCTGTTGCCCTCTCATCAGGACATACAGATTATCGGGGCAGGATTTGACCCGCATCACGGGCTGGAAGTGACACTAGAGGGGCATCAGCAAAATATCGGCCTGATGCCGGATAATCTGCGCTTGCTGGCAGGCGCGCCAGATAATTTATCCGGCCGGAGAGCCTTGCGTCTGGCAGTTGCGGACAGACTGCCTGTATTGGGCGAGATAGGCCAGGGTCAATATCTGTTTACCGCCCTTGGGGCGCGCGGCCTGACCCATGCCGGGTTTCTGGCTCACAGCCTGGCTTGCCGTATTGCCGGCACCGCTGATTTTCTGGAACAGCCACTTGCCGCCGCCCTGATGCCAGACAGGCTAAAAGAACACTAGAAGCCGGAAATGTTTAAAAAAAGGGAGGCTAGATAAGCTCACTTGCGTGATACAGCTTGCCCTGACTGTCACATTTGGCACTGAGCATCCAGACAAAGGCAGGGGCGATAGTAGCGGGGCTTAGCAAGCTGTCTGGGTTTTCGCCTGGAAAGGCGGCGGCGCGCATGGCGGTTCTTGTCCCGCCCGGATTGAGCATATTGATCCGTAAACCGGTTTGCTCGCTCTCTGCTGCCCAGGCTCTGCCCATCGCTTCCAGACCGGCCTTGGATACCGCATAGCCGCCCCAGAATGCGTGCGCGCCATGGGCAACCCCGCTGGACACCAATACCGCCCGGCCAGCCGCAGATTGGCGTAACAGCGCATCAAAGGCAGCGATTTGATGCCAGACAGAGATCAGATTAATATCCATGGTACGTTCAAAAATTTCAGCATCAATATGCGGCATGGGTGCCATCTGGCCCAGCTGTCCGGCATTGGCAACAAACCCGTCCAGGCGTCCCCATCGGCTGGCAATGGCCTGGGCCAGCCGGGGCATGGCGGCATGATCGCCTTGATCCAGCTCAACAATGGTTGAATGTCCGCCCAGCTGTTTTATCTCATCATCCAGCTCTTCTAAACCTGCAACCGTACGGGCGGTGATAATCAGCTCTGCCCCTGCTTTGGTACAGGCCAGGGCGGCTGCCCGGCCAATGCCGCGGCTGGCCCCTGTAATTAAAATGATTCTTCCGGATAAATCTTGCGACATATTTTGCCCAATGCCTCGTCTAGATTTTTAAAAACAGACCCACCACTATCGTTTTTTTAAGCGATTTTATTGTAGCTGGTTTCAATGACAGGATATTCCCCGGTAAAACAGGCATCACAGAATTGCGGCATATCCTGATTTCGGGCAGCTTCACCCATCGCCCGATACAGCCCGTCTATCGAGATAAAGGCAAGGCTGTCCGCGCCAATTTCCTGGCACATTTCTGTCACCGACAATCTGGCGGCCATTAATTTATCTTTTTCAGGCGTGTCCACACCATAAAAACAGGGGTTGGTGGTCGGGGGGCTGGCAATGCGCATATGCACAGAGCGTGCCCCGGCCTCGCGCATCATGGTTACAATTTTGCGCGATGTTGTGCCGCGCACGATACTATCATCCACCAGAATAATATCCTTGCCAGCAATAACCTCGGAATTGGCATTATGCTTCATCATCACCCCGGAAGTGCGGCCAGCTTCGGTAGGCTGAATAAAGGTGCGCCCCACATAGTGATTGCGGATTATCCCCAACTCAAAGGGAATACCGGATTGCTGGGCATAGCCAAGGGCGGCCGGTACGCCTGAATCAGGCACCGGAATAACCAGATCAGCCGCAATATGGGCTTCTTTGGCCAGCTCGCCGCCAATATCTTTTCGCGCATTATAGACCGACCGCCCCTCAAGGGTGGAATCCGGCCGGGCAAAATAAATATATTCAAAAATACAGAAACGCGAAGGCTTTTCGGTGGTGATTTTATGGCTTACCACCCCCTCTTGCGAGATAACAATCATCTCGGCCGGTTCAATATCGCGGATAAATTTAGCCCCGATTATATCCAGAGCGCACGTCTCGGATGCCAGTATATAGGCATCGCCCAGTTGCCCCAGAATAAGCGGGCGAATACCATTTGGGTCGCGCACCCCTATCAGCCTGTCATCGACCACACTGACCAGCGCATAGGCCCCTGCTACCTGTTGCAAGGCTTCCAGCAGCCTGTCCACGGGATCTGTCTGATGCGAGCGGGCAACCAGATGGATAATCACTTCTGTATCGGTGGTAGACTGGAACAGGCTGCCTGTTTCCACCAGGCTGGTACGCAATCTTTCTGCGTTAATTAAATTGCCATTATGGGCGATGGCAAAATTACCAAATCCCATCTCTGTCAGGAAAGGCTGGATATTGCGCACTTCATTCAGGCCGGTTGTGGAATAGCGGTTATGGCCTATCGCCACATGACCTTTTAAATCATTAAGGGTTTTAGAGCCGGCGCTAAAATTCTCACCCACATGGCCAATGCCTTTGAAAGAATTGAATTTTGTGCCATCAAAGCTGACCATGCCTGTCGCTTCCTGGCCGCGATGTTGCAGGGCGTGCAGGCCAAGGGCGGTCAGCAAATGCGCTTCACTATTGCCATAAATACCAAAGACAGCACATTCTTCTTGCAAGCTGTCTTGCGAATGCCCGTCTTTTTCAGCCAGGTCAGCACGTCGTTTCATCATGTCATTAAACCGGTATCTGAACGCATCATTTTACTTTCGACAAGCACCCTATCATAGCCGTTATGCGCCGTCTATCATCTAGCGGTCAAGACTGGCTGCCTTGCCATTATTTGACAGGAAAATTATTTTTCATCTGTCAGCAAATTCAGCTTGTCGGATACAGATTTTGCGCCTTCATCCACTGCCTCGCCCAGCTCTTTGCCCAGTGTTGGCCAATCTGTGTTCAGGCGAATATTATTCAGACTATCGGTAACAAGGCTGGGCAAGAGGGTGCTGTTTTGCACCGAACGCACAAAGCTGCTGATATAAGGCCCTGTCTGGCTTTTAAGAATGCCGGTATTCAAATCTGTCTCGGAGCCGGCATAAATCACGCAGCCGCTATATAAAATCATGGAAAATAACACCCCGCGCAGCACCCCGAACAGGATGCCAAACCAGGTATCAAGTGCGCCCAGACCCGCCCGTTTCAACCCGGGCGAGATAAGCGAGGCAAGAATAAACCAGATCACTACCGTTGCGGTAAAAGGCAGCGCCCAGGAAAGGATATCTGTCAGCCCGTCCACTTTTAAAAAGCCGGAAAGCCATTTTGTCATGACAGGGGCGGTGGTCACCGCGATAAACACTGCCAGAACCCATCCGGCCAGCCCAAGAAATTCGCGGGTCATACCGCGTAGCATGGAAAAAACAGCCGACAGGCCAATTACCACCAGCACGATATAATCGAAATAGGTCAGGCTGCTGAAATCAAATGCGGGCATTGTCCTTATTCCCAAATAATCCTGATAGGGGGCGCATGGCCAAGTTTTTTATAACCGATATAGCATAGCCAGCCCCATAAGCCGAAATTTTTTTGTGCTAACTCCGCCGCCCGGATAACAGGTCGATAAAGTCGGATAAATTATCCGGCTGGGTTGTGGAAATACCGGAAGGCGGGCGAATCTTTTTGCTGAATTTAGGCATAAATCCCAACTCAAACCCCAGCTTGGCAGCTTCTTTCAGGCGGGTTTCTGCTTGCGGTACCTGGCGTAATTCAGCCGAAAGCGCGACCTCGCCAAAAAACACCGCACGAGCGGGAAGGGGCTTTGCGCTGACACAAGATACCAATGCAGCCGCCACCGCCAAATCTGCGGCAGGCTCGGCAATGCGCAACCCCCCGGCCACATTTAAAAAGATATCCCGCCCGGATAGGGGGACACCGCATCTGGCTTCCAATACAGCGGTGAGCATGGCCAGCCTGCCAGAATCCCAGCCCACCACATTTCGGCGCGGGCTGGCCAGAGAGGAAGGTGCAACCAGCGCTTCAATTTCAACCAGTAAGGGGCGCGTGCCTTCCAGCCCGGCAAAAACAGCTGTGCCAGCGACATTAGTGTCCCGTTCGCCCAAAAACAGCTCGGACGGATTGGGAACCTGTTGCAAGCCCTGTTCGGACATTTCAAAAACGCCAATTTCATCGGTTGCCCCGAAACGGTTTTTCACGCCTCTTAAAATGCGGAAATGATGCGATCTGTCCCCTTCAAAATATAGCACAGAATCCACCATATGCTCTAATACGCGCGGGCCGGCAATTGCCCCGTCCTTGGTAACATGACCAACAAATACAACCGCTACGTCGCTGGATTTTGCTGCCCGGATCAGCTCATGGGCAGCTGCCCTGACTTGCGAGACAGTCCCTGGTGCACTTTCCAGATTTGGCACATACATGGTCTGGATAGAATCAATAACCAGTAAATCCAGATCAGGCGTACTGCGCACGGTTTCTGCGATATCTATGGCATTGGTCGCGGTCGCCAGCGTGGCCGGGCTGCTTATCACACCAAGGCGCATGGCGCGCATTCGTACCTGATCGGCTGATTCCTCGCCGGTAATATAGGCCGCCTTTCGTCCGGCAGCGGCCAGCTTGCATACCAGCTGCAAGAGCAGGGTAGATTTGCCAATCCCCGGATCGCCGCCGATTAAAATGGCCGAGCCAGCGACAAGGCCGCCCCCTGTCACCCGGTCAAATTCATCTATGCCAGTGACCAGACGCCTGGCCGGGGCGGTGTGTTCAGACTGGGCCAATGGCACTAGATCAACGGCTCGCCCGCCTGTTTTTCTTTTTTTGCCGGGCTGGGCTTCCAGGCGTTCTTCGGTCAGCGTGTTCCATTCACCGCACGCATCGCACCGCCCGCTCCATTTGGCGGAAACCGCCCCGCAAGATTGACAATGATATTGCGAGAGGGTGCGTGCCATTTACGCTTGCTTTTCTTTTGCCGCAGGTGATTTTTTACCGGTTAACGGGCCTTCCGGGTGGCCATGCACAAATTGATGAACCTCTGGCACACCGCTTTCATGCATTTTGGCGGCAGGCCCGCACCAGATAATCCGCCCTTCATGGATCATCGCCACCCTATCGGCAATGCGGCGCACCGAGGCCATATCATGGGAAATGGTCATCGCTGTTGCGCCCAGCCGTTTAACCGCATCCAGTATCAAATTATCGATAACGCCCCCGGTGATGGGATCCAGCCCGGAAGTCGGCTCGTCAAATAACAGGATTTCCGGCTTGTCCGCGATGGCCCGGCCAAGGGCAACGCGTTTTTGCATCCCGCCCGATAATTCGGCCGGATACTGGTCAATCACATCGCCGCGCAAGCCTAGCTGGGCGGCGATATGGGCAGCTTCTTCACGGGCGGCCTTTTTGCCTGCCTCGCCTTGCTGTAGCGGGCGGAACATAATATTTTGCCAGATAGGCAGGCTGTCAAATAACGCGCCAAATTGAAAGGTCATGCCAAATTTACGAAGCGCTTCCTCGCGCTGGGCACGTGACTGGCCGACCATTTCCAGCCCATCTACCCGCATAGAGCCCGAAGTGGGGGTTATCAGCCCCAACAGGCATTTCAGCGTCACCGATTTACCGCAACCCGATGTGCCGATAATACATAAGGACTGACCGGCCTCAACCTGGAGATTGATATCTTTCAAGACCATATTGCCATCAAAGCTTTTGACTAGATGTTCAATGATGATTTTTGGAGATGTCTGTTTTTTTGTCATGCCAGCTACTATCCAAAAAATAATGCGGTCACAAGATAGTTGGAAATCAGAATTAGAATAGAAGAGGATACCACCGCATTAGTGGTGGCGTGTCCGACCCCTTCTGCCCCGCGCCCGCCCCGTGTCAGCCCCGCCCGCGCGGGCGCGCGCCCGGCCGGCGGGGCGGGGTGCGGCAGGGCGGGGCGGGGCGGGGCGCCTTGCTGCCCGGGGACTTGAGGTACTCCCGCTTGGCCGGCTTCTTGGTCGGGTCCCATGGCCCGTGGACGCTCCCCCTCCCACCCCCGGCGGTGTCACGGTCGGCGTCCTGCTCGGAGGAGAATTCGAGCGAGGAGAAGAGCTCCGCGCGGAGCTCCGCGTCCATCTTGGCCACCTCGCCGTCCGCGCCACAGTACCGTCGCCGCACCTCCTCGTTGATCTCCCCGAAAAGCTCGTCTCCCTCGGGGTGTCCCCACCT
>JAURQT010000142.1 GCA_030835985.1 Alphaproteobacteria bacterium | reverse complement strand
CGCTGCCAGAACCCTGACTTGCAGATACTGGAGCATCACCGCGCGCGACTTCTTTTTTTATGGTTTGCTTGGCATCGGCGGCGGCAGCAGACAGTTCTGGCTTCCAGCCTGCCACAACCATCACCAGTTTTTGCTCTTTATCCACACATTCACCAAGCACAACAATCCCGCTTAACACAGATTCAGTTGCGCTGCCCATGGTTTCAACCATAGAGCTGATTTCCTCGACCTGACCAGAGGTGTTTCCATCGCTATCGGTAGTCTCAATCTGGTTTGTTAAATCGCTGGTCAAATCTGCCGCCACAAAATCCTCTTTCATAAAGCGGGTAAATTCTGCTTTGGCCATCATAAAGGCTTTTTTCTTTGCTTTACGAACAAGACTGCTTTTCGGGGCCAGAAAACTGGCTTCCCCTGACATCAAAAAAGCGCGAATAGACCCTGTCTCCGGGTCTTTTTTATAAGAGATACCAAGCGAGGTGGTTTCAAATTCATCCGTAAACCCGTCACAGCTGGCATAGGCGCTGGTTATGGGAAGCGTTCCCATTAACACAGCTACAATGGCAAAACCTTTGACTTTTTGTCCCATTCTACCAATCATCTTTTACACTCTCCTCAAGTTTTTTCATGCTTTCATCTGCACGCTTCTGGGTATTTCTGACATTTTGCGTATCATCGCCGGACGCACCGCCCGCATTAACATTGCCGCCCAGTTTACGGGTAATCTGGCGCGATACGCTGACACTTATTTTATCGCTAAATTGGGATAAGCTGTTATCCTTTTTAAATTTCAATTTGCGAATAGGAACAGAGCCGGAAGATATAATGTTAGAGGTTGCAACCTCAATCACCTTGAAATTGGCCGAGCCATTAAAATTCTGCCGGATGATCATATTGTTCCCGACTTTCCGCTCTTCTACCTTGGAAGATAATTTTTCAAACTCGGTAACCAGCATAAAATCTGCCCCGGCAAGATTGCCAATACGCGCCATTTCAGTCATTGAATTATTGCCGGCGGCAACCGTGCCCAATTCAATGTTACGTTTGTTTAAAAAGGCTCTGTCCAGAACTTCCAGCTTGCCGGATTCATTCAGGATATTTTCCAGACTATTGCGGATTTCAGAGGCAATCTCATCTGCTTCGGACGGGGTTAATCCATCGATTTTTTTCATCTCCGGTTTAAAAACAATCAGCGTATTTTTTGTTTTATCGATGGAGGATTCATATTTTGGTATCTCTACCTGCAGAACAACTTTAATCCCGTCTGACAATTCCTGTTTCGAGATATATTTATAACCGCTCAATATGCCTTTGACTTCGCTTGCCTGAACCTCGAACTGGGTGCTGGTTTCCACTGCTACCCCTGCAGACTGACCTTCTGAATTGCTGACCTCTGCTGTGGCGGTAAAATCTGTACTAAGCTGGGAGGAGGCAAATTTTTCGCCCAGTACTTGCGCAATGGCACTGCGAATAGCTTCATTGGTGGCCTGTTTCAGATTGCCGCCCTCGCCTTCTGCTTCAACAGTGATGATGGTGATGCCAACCTTTTTTGATGGTGTCCTAGGTGTAGCTAACCCGCTGCTGCCATCAGAAGCCGCAACGCCAGACGCGGCGCTGGCGGAGGCTGCCTGGCCGCTACTGGCCGAAATACTGCTAGTAGCCGTAGGGGTTGGATTAGAGGTGGCTTGCTTGGCATCTGCTGCGGCGGTGGAAAGCTCGGGCTTCCAGCCGGCCAGAACCAGGGCGACTTTTTCATCCTTATCGACACATTCGCCCAGCACCACAATACCGCTTATTACCGATTCAGCGCTGGAGGCCATCGTTTCCGCCATAGAGCTGATCTCTTCTGCAGCGCCGGTTGTATTGCCATCCTGGTCTGTCTTTTCAATGGAATTGGTCAAATCTGCGGTTAAATCAGCAGCAGAAAAATCTTCTTTCATAAAACGCACAAATTCAGCCTTGGCATTCATCAGGGCTTTTTTCTTTGCCTTGCGAACCAGGCTGGATTTGGGGGAAAGGAAATTGGCTTCCCCCATCATCATCAATGCTGTTATGCGCCCGGTTTCAGGGTCTTTTTTATAGGAAACCCCCAGCGAGGTGGTTTCAAATTCATTCAAAAAATCTTCACATGAAGCAAAAACAGCTGTGCTGGAAGCTGAGAAAAACAGGAAGGAAACCAGAATGGCTGATAATTTTCTCATCTTTAGACTACCTCATTTACCTGTCGCAAAAATTAAAAAATGGTCAGGCCGCGCCAAATGTGCTGGCGCGGCCGCTTTTTTTGAAACTAGATGCTCAACGCATCCAGCTCGTCTGTTGCTGGAACAGCGATATCATTTTCGTTTGCAATCGCTCTTAAATCTTTAAAGCCCTGAATAGAGAGCTTTGCAAATTTCACGATAGCAGGGCCTTTGGTTGGAATATCTTTGGCAAGACCAATGATTTCCATGCCATCAGCAGGGGTAGGTGTACCAGCTGATGAGGCATCTGAAATAGCCAGTGCAGCATCTACTGCAGCCAGACCAACTTTCAGTGCAGCGGGTGCGTAATTTGCCATCGCTTCACCAATTTTTTGCTTTTCGCCTGCGTTCAGGGTTTT
>JAURQT010000141.1 GCA_030835985.1 Alphaproteobacteria bacterium | reverse complement strand
TCTTCGCGATCCATGGCATAGACATCATCTGCGGCCTGTTTTAACAGCCTGGCTTCTTCTGGTGAAAATCTGCCTGGAAAAAACAGATAGCCCTCTTCATCAAATTTTTTCTGTTCTGCATCACTAAGTCTCATCTCTTCCTCCTTGAAATAAACTGTTTCTGTTTTTTGGTTGCATTTACGCCGATCGCGCGTGACCCGCCAAAAGATTTTCAAAGGTCAACTGGCCACTGGTTTGGGCATGGCTGGTCGCATAATGGGCAGCCGCCTCGCTATCGCCAGCACAGATGGCCTTGGCTATTTTTTCATGTTCCTGCCAGATATCTGCTGCTGATAAAGGCCCGCTCAATACAATATGCATCGCCCGCATCATATGCGGCCAGCCCGGCTGGGCAGCCTGGAAAATTTCCGGATTGCCGGAATGATGATACATCGCGGTATGAAAGGCGATATCGGCAGCGACCAGCTGCCTGACATCCTTTTTTTCTGTGGCGTTATATCCTGCTTCCAGCAATCTGTTCAGATCAGATTTTACAGCTGGATGGGCATGGCGCGCACACAAGCTGGCCGCCAACCCGTCCAGCACCCCGCGCACCTGATACAGCCCCAGTAATTTTTCATTATCCAGAGGGGCAACCATGCGCCCCTTGCGCCCTTTTTCAACCACCAGCCCGTCTTTTTCCAGCAAGGCCAAAGCATGGCTTACCGGCTGACGGCTTACACCCAGACGGGCGGCCAGGGCTTCTTGTGCCAATGGGGCAGAAGCGGGCAGATCGCCGGTCACAATCGCCTGTTTTATCTGCTCATAGACCTGATCTATCAGGGCAGGTTTTGTATCTATCGGAAACATAAAATGCCACTATTTCACTCAAGGGATATTTTCTGAATTCAGGGGATATTTTCTGAATTCAGAATTCAGAACACTAAATTGAGATATTTTAGCCCTTAGGTCAAGCAAAACCTCTCCCCCCCCCTGTAAAGCATATGGTAAAAAATATCGTCAAGGTGTGTCTGATTTTGAACGTATAAAAAATGTGGCAAGGGCGAGGATAGAAAACACAATCGGATAGCCCAGATATAGCCCGGACTGTACCATCAGCAAAATGCCCGCCACCGTCAGAATCGAAAGACCGGATAAAATGCGCTGATACAGGCGGGGCAATTTAACCACCCCTGCGGCACAGACCAGCCCGTATAATATCAGAAAATTAATGCTGGCCAGGGTCAGCATCCTGTCAATTTCTATCACCTGCCAGCCATGCAAGGCCAGCACAAATAGCCCAACCGCCGCAAAGGCCAGCAGCGCATATTTGGGAATATGGCCAGATAATCGCCCCAGCCTGGCCGGCAAATACCCTTGCTGGCTGATAGAATAGATCATCCGCGATACGCTCCAGCACGCAGCAAATAAATTCGCCCATATCAGAAGTGCAATAAATAGCGCGACAAACTGGCTGGCGCTTATACCCAAAACAGGGGCCAGCAAATGCACAAAAAGGGCTGTATTAAAGGTCACGGGGCCAGCATGTATAATAACAATTGCAAAGGCCAGATACAGAGCCGCAGCGATAAAAAAAGAAGCCGCAATAGCGATAGGCAAATTGCGGTGCGGGGATTTAAACTCGCCGCCCAGCGAAATGGCTACCTCCCAGCCGGTAAAGGCAAAGAAAATAAGCGGAACAACAGAAAGGCCAGTGAGCCATTTTTTATCTGACAAAACGGCAAATAGCTGGCCGGTATCCAGTAAGCCGGAAGAAGGGGTAAGCCAGAAACCCGCAATCAAAATCGCGATCATTAAAACCAGCGAGGTGCTACAGGCGATACTGCCCAATTGCCCCGCCCGGCGGGTCTGTATGAAATTAGCCCCGATAGCAAGGGTAATAATAACCATCGCTGCCAGATTGGCAGACCATCCAAACCCGGCTTGCAAGGCAAATCCGGCGGTCAGCGCCACCGCTGGCAAGCCCAGCATCACCGCCCCTAAAAATAAATAGGAGGCCATCAGGAAAAATCTTTTCCCGAACGCTTCGCCTATCAAAACCGCTACCCCGCCAGTGCTGGGCTGATGGGCGGCCAGCACCCAAAATGCGATAAGCAGGGGCGTTGCCAGCCCTATCGCCAATAGCCAAAATAAAATTGAGGCGATGCCAGTCTGCTGGGCCGCCAGCCCCGGCAAGATAAACAGGCTGGCCCCCAACACAATGTTCAGCATCATCAAGGTGCCCGATACCGGGCCAAGCGTTGGCTTTAGCTTATCCATAATAGTTCCTTTTAGATCTGACAATAGATGCAAAACCAAACCATCATGAGGGCATTAATAAATTTTTGCCCTGAGCACCTAGACCGTTACTAGAATCAGGCCGCCTACCGCTATCAATATTATCCCGCTGCCCTGATTAAGGCGGCGGCGGGCAGAAACAGAAGAGATAAGCTGGCGCGCGCGCCCTACCGCCAGACCCAATATCAGATTTCCGGTAAAGGGCACGAGGGCAGAAATAAGGGCAATCAGCATAATATCAGCCATTTGCAAGCGTGATACATCAAAAAATCCGGGCAGGATGCCAATATAAAATAACATCGCCTTGGGATTGCCGATAATCACCATCAGCCCGGCCAAAAATCCCGCCAGCACCCCTTCCTTTGTCAATTTGGTTTCGGCTTGCAACGGGTGAACAGGCGCCAGATATAACCCGATACCCATCCCCACAAATACTGCCACCGCCACATAGCGCAGCCAGAAAATAATATCGCCATGCAGGCTGACAATCTGCCCCAGCGATAACAGCGCCAAAGCTGGCCAGCAAATATCGCCTATCGCCACGCCCAGCGCCAGCGGCCACGCCCCGCTAAAGCCGCCTTTTAAACTGCGGGCAAACAGCGCCACCCAGACAGGGCCAGGCGTGATAAATAACAGCAATAGCGCAAAGCTATACAGGCCGATTTCAGATAGGCTTAGGGTGATCATCTTTTACTACCTGCGAGAATAAAAAGCCTGTCAGTTTTTGTGCTTTTCATGAATATAGTCAAGCAGATAATAACCCGCCATCACCAGCACAAACCAGGCGACAAACTGATCCTTTAGCTGATCGCTGGCAGGCGCATCTTCGGGGCTATCTGTCTTATTCGGGGCAGGGGAGGTGCGCATAGCTATGCTCTATCCTGCCAGGCATGGGCAAAAGAATTATCCAGAATCTCGCTTAACTCACGGACATCTTCACGGGTGAAAAAGGCCGGCTGGTCAGAATCAATATCCAGCACGGCACGCACGCTGCCCTGCCGATCAAAAACCGGCATGACCAGTTCAGAACGGGTGCTGGCCGAACAGGCAATATGGCCATCAAAGGCCGCAACATCATCGACCAGCTGAACCTCTCCTTTGCGAGCGGCTGCCCCGCATACCCCCTTATCAAATGGAATAGCAAGACAGCCATGCCCGCCCTGATAGGGGCCGATTTTTAGCAAGTCCGGCTGTACCACCCGGTAAAACCCCACCCAGTCAAACCCGTCAAAGCTGGCAAATAATTCTTGTGAAACGGTGGCCATAATGGCGATATCATCTGTCTCGCCCGCACACAGACCTGCCAGACGCATACGAGCATCCCTGTAGTTACGCATCTGTCTTATCCTTATCATAAAGGGTTAAAAAACCAGGGTTGGTGACCTCCAGTTTTGCGCGTATATGCCCAAGAAGCCTGTCTGGTAAAATCTGCTGCTGATCTGCAGACAGATTGCGCGCACGAATAGCCCTGGCCAGGGCTGAAACATCCTCACACCCCATCGCTTTTGCCAGCGCAGCTTGCGGGCTTTCTGCCTGGCGCAGTTGGGTTTTCACAATCGCCAATGCCCGCCGGATCATGGATTTGCGAAAATTTTGATGGCCAGGCAAATCCGGTGCGATATGGCGCGCAAATTCCGCCTCTATCGCGGCTATCAGCCCGGCCAGTTTCCGGCTATCCTGACCCGCAGGCAGTTGACCTTTTTTTGCTTTATCCATTGGGGTCATTGGCGATCATCCTGCCATTTATCCTGGTCAATTTCGTCTATCAGGCCGAGCATGTGATATTCCATTTCAGGTACCATTTGCCCGGACAAGGCCAGTTGCAGGGAATATTCTGCCCCGCTATCATTTCGGTTTGCCTGTTGCAGGGCAATGACCGCCCATCTGATTTCTGCCATCACCTGCCAGCAGGCCATCGCCAACAGATGAATGGGCTGGCCATAGGCCTCCTCATAGGCTTCTTGAAACGCAGCAAAAGGGGCGAGCCCGCCTACGGTTAAATGCGGATTGCCAAAGCGCCAGCATCTGGCACATAGCCAGCCAATATCTTCATGGCGGTCGCTAAAGCCGGCAAATTCCCAATCCAGCAAGGCGGTCATCTCCTCCCCCTCAACCAGAAAATTACCGGTGCGAAAATCGCGGTGGCATAAAACTTTTGCCTCATCTGTTTGCCAGATATCCAGCCTGTCCTCCAACCAGTTTAGTGCATATTCCAATACAGGCTGACCTGTCCCCAGCGCATCCAGATAGCCGCGCATTTCATGCAATTGCTGCTGCTGGGGGCTGAGGGGGGAGGCCGCTAGCAACGCTTCTAATGCCGGATTGGAAGGGGCAAGATGCAGTTTTGCCATCTCGCGCCCCAATTGCGCACCAAGCTGTTTTGAGCCCTGTTTGAAAACAGGGTCTCCTGCCAATTTATGCCCGGCTGCCAGACCGCTTTTGTGCCGCATAATAAAAAAGACACTGCCCAAAACGGCCACATCCTCGCACAAACAAATCGGTTCCGGCACCGCAACACCAGCGCCAAAAGCATGAGATAAAACAGCAAATTCAACCGCTCTGGAATGCGAGACAGAAACAGCCGAAGGGGCATCTTTGCGCAACACCCATCGCTGTGCGCCCTCAAAAATCCCGCCTGTAATGTGCAAGGATAGTAGCCAGTTTTCCTGTATAGCCCCGCCAGACAGAGGGCGGATTTCGGCTATATCAATATGGCTAGCCCCCAGCTTTTGCGATAAATAGCCACGCAAGCGCGAAGCCATAAGGGGGGTGTTTTCCTCTACCACTCACACACCCCAATGCCAATAATCACTGCCCTGCTCGGCATAATGACGGGCAAGCACCATCTTATGCACCTCATCTGCACCATCTACCAGACGGGCTTGTCTGGCATAGCGGTAAATCCATTCCAGAGGCGTGTCTTTGGAATAGCCTCGCGCACCATTAAGCTGTATTGCACTATCCACAACCTTGTGCAGCGTATCGGCAACATGGATTTTTGCCGAAGAAACTTCCTTACGCGCAAAACTGCCCCTATCCAGGCACCAGGCAGCATGCATCACCAACAGCCGGCCTATCTGAATATCATGTGCCAGACTGCCCATCTTTATCTGTACCGATTCCCTATCGGCCAGCTTTATGCCAAAACCATAGCGATTTTCAGTATAATCGGCGGCAATTTCCATACAGCGCTTGGCCAGCCCCAGCCAGCGCATACAATGGGTTAGCCGTGCCGGGCCCAGACGAATTTGCGTTACCTTTAGCCCGTCCCCCACTTCCAGCAATCTGTTTTCATCCGGAATTTCCAGACCATCAAAAATCAGCTCGCAATGCCCGCCATGCTCTTCCGGGCCCATAATCGGAATGCGCCTTTTGATATGCCAGCCAGGCTGATCTTTATGAAACAAAAAGGCTGTCAGCCCTTTCCGGCTATCGTCTGATGTTCGGGCAACCAGAATGAAATGAGCAGCTTCTTCTGCACCGGTAATATACCATTTATGCCCTTTTATGACCCATTTATCGCCCTTGCGGGTCGCAGTGGTCTGCATCATGGAAGGGTCAGATCCCGCCCCCGGAGCCGGTTCGGTCATGGCAAAGCTGGAGCGCACCTTCCCATCAATTAGCGGTTGCAGAAACCAGTCCTTTTGTGCCTCTGTCCCGATTTTTGAAAGCAGATTGATATTGCCATCATCTGGAGCAGCACAATTCAAGACAACAGGCCCGAAGATAGAGCGGTTGGCCTCTTCATACAGGCTGGCCCATCCGCGCACAGGCAAGCCCATCCCGCCGCGCGCCTTTGGTGCTTGCGGCGCCCATAGCCCGGCCGCCTTGGCCTTGCTGCGTGCGGCCTCCAATACAGGCAGGGCAATATTTTCATGGGCATCATAATTGGCTTTATTGGCTTCCAGCGGCAAAATATGTTCCGCAATAAAGCCTCTGGTTTTTTCGCGCAATGCGTCGAATTCCGGTTCGAGTGTGAAATCCATTTCCCTGCCCTGTTCCAAGAGTGCCAATTGGCCTCGCCGCTATTCCTGATATACACTTCTCACCATGCTAGAACAGGGCAAATTAAAAATAAAGCAGAGCATTTCCATTATTATGTGCTAGTCTGATTTTCATGAAAGATACAGATAAAAAAGCCCCTCCTGCCGATCAGCTGAACGAAGCGATAGGCGTATTGGCCAGAAGAGAAACAGAAGCCCGGCTGATGGCCCCGCTGATAGACGCACTATCGCGCGCATTTGGCCGCGAGGAAGTGCTGGCAGTTATCCGCGATACGGTGATTAAAATTGCCCATAGCCAAGGGGCGGCACTCGCCGATAAATATGGCACCAGCTCGGACGGATTTCTGGAATCTCTGGCCGCCTGGCGACAGGATAATGCGCTGGAAATCGATATCCTCCAGCATACAAAGACACAGCTGGATTTTAATGTCACCCGTTGCCGCTATGCCGAAATGTATAAAGCGCTGGGTATGGAAGAATATGGCGCGGTATTATCGTGTAATCGCGACCTTTCCCTTATCGACGGCTTTGATAAGGGGGTAGAGCTGGTGCGCGACCAAACCATTATGGGCGGGGCAAGCTGTTGTACGTTTCGATATGATTTCAGCCGCGCCGGCCAGCATGACACCTAACAGCATAACACCGGCCATCCAGATCTGGCCACAAAGATTCTGGCCATCCAGGTAAAGACGAGCTAGAAGCCGACCCTGTCTGCCCCTTTTAGCTGCAGGATTTCGCGTGCTTCATCCGGGCTGGCGATCTCCAGCCCCATCCCTTCAATAAGGGCGCGTACCCGGCTAACCTGTTCGGCATTGGATTTTGCCAGCTGTTTGGGCCCGCCCCACAGGCTGTCTTCCAGGCCAACACGCACATTGCCGCCCATGCCAGCTGCCATAGCCGCAATCCGCATCTGATGCCGGCCGGCTCCCAATACCGACCAGCGGTAATCTGCGCCAAACAATCTGTCAGCGGTGCGCTTCATATGAATAACATCTTCTTCATGCGTGCCAATCCCGCCCAAAATGCCAAAGACAGATTGCACAAAAAAAGGCGGTTTGACGATGCCTCTATCGGCAAAATGCGCCAGCGTATAAAGATGGCCAATATCATAACATTCAATTTCAAAGCGGGTCTGGTTTTCTGCACAGGTGGTCAGGATATATTCGATATCCTCAAAGGTATTTTTAAAAATCAGGCTGGTGGAATTGGCCAGATATGGCTCTTCCCAGTCATGTTTAAATTCCTTGAACCGGTTCAGCATCGGATACAGGCCGAAATTCATCGACCCCATATTTAAAGAAGCCACTTCCGGGCGAAAGGTTTCAGCCGGTTTTACCCGCTCTTGCACGCTCATGGTCGGCGCGCCGCCTGTGGTGATATTCACCACCGCATTAGAGGCCTGTTTGATGCGTTGCAATATCGGGCCAAAGGCTTCGGGCGACTGATCCGGCCGGCCTGTTTCCGGGTCTCTGGCATGGACATGCACGCACGCTGCCCCTGCTTCGGCTGCACCGATGGCGGCATCGGCAATTTCCTGGGGCGTCACAGGCAAATAAGGGGACATAGAAGGGGTATGAATAGCCCCGGTTACCGCACATGTTATGATGACTTTATCTGCCATTTTAGTTTTCTCCCACTCCTGTTTTTTTACATCTCATTTTTTTGTTTTGCCTTATGCCGGACAAGGGCAGCCAGCCTTTCATTTCGCCAGCGCGACCTTTCGGCAATCTCGGACGGGGCAAGCTGACCCTTCCAGCTGGCAGCAATCTTTTGCGTTCTTTCAGGGGCAAAAATCTCTGCCCCGGCTGAGCCTCTTGCCATTTTGGCAAAGACCGGCCCATAGCGGGAAAAATAATCTGCTACCCCTTCTGGTGCATTAAGCTCAATCGTCTCAAACGGGCCCATAAATGCCCATCTCAGACCCAAACCATCTTTGACGGTTTTATCCAGATCTTCAACTGAAATCACACCTTCTTCTATCAGTTGCAGGGCTTCGGCCAGTAAAGCGCCTTGCAGACGGTTCAGAACAAATCCGTCTGTCTCTGAATGGATGCGCACAGGTACCTGGCCAATCCCTTCATAAATATCATAGGCCTTGTTTAAAATGTTCCTGTCTGTCCAGGGCGCGCCGCATATCTCGACCAGCGGCACTAAATGTGGCGGATTAACAGGATGGCCGACCAGACACCGCGCCTTGCCGGCCAGCCCTTCGGAAAAAGCAGAAGCAATAATAGAGGAAGTTGAAGAAGCGACAGGGACATCCGGGGCGGCAATCCTGTCCAGCTTTGCAAAAATTTCCCGCTTCAAATCCAGCTTTTCCGGGCCATTTTCCTGAACAAAATCTGCCTCGGCCAGCGCCCCTTCCAGATCAGAACATATCTGGATAGATGCCAGCAGACCCGCGCTATCTTCTGCTAATTGATGGCGGGATAAAATCTCGCTTTCCGCTTGCAATTTTGCTGGTAAATTTTTCAGCAAATCCGGCTGTATATCATAAATTTTTACCTGCCAGCCGGCTCTGGCAAACACCAATGCCCATGCCCGGCCAATAAGGCCTGCCCCGATAATTGCAACAACAGACATTCATTCCCTCCTGATCCGGCTTTAGGCGTTCTTGCCAGCAACATCTCTTTCCAGTGGAAGATGGGATGGCAAAACTGTCAAGTGTTTGACTTTGCAAATTGAAAGGAACAGACTTTATGCATATTCCAGTTCATGGCCGATTAAGAAAGAAAACAGATGGATTTACAGCTTCAGGGTTTGCGTGTTTTTGTCAGCGCAGGTGCCAGCGGAATTGGGCTGGCGATTGTGGAAAGTTTTTTATCCGAAGGGGCAAATATCGCCACCTGTGATGTGGATGAAACAGCGCTTGCCGCGCTGGCCAAAAAACACCCGGGCGTGCATAGCTATTTATGTGATGTTTCCGATAGTGCGGCTATCGGGAAAGTTATCCATGAGGCAGCAGATAAAATGGGCGGGCTGGATTGTCTGGTCAATAATGCCGGTATCGCTGGCCCTACGGCAAAAATTGAGGATATTGATGATGCGGCATGGCAAAATTGTCTGGATATTTGCCTGAACGGACAATTTTACTGTGTAAAGGCAGCGCTTTGTTATCTGCGGAAAAGCGATAATCCGTCTATTATTAATCTATCCTCGGCAGCCGGCAAATATGGCTTTGCCCTTCGCACCCCCTATGCGGCGGCAAAATGGGGGGTAGTTGGGCTGACCAAATCCCTGTCCATTGAATTGGGCGGTGATAATATACGGGTGAATGCTATCCTGCCAGGGCTGGTAGCAGGGGATCGCCAGCGCCGGGTGATGGAAGCCAAATCCCAGCAATTAGGCGTGGCTTTTTCCGAAATTGAAGAAGCGGCTTTTTCCTATTCCTCTATCAAGGATTATGTCACTGCCCAGCATTTGGCCGATCAGATTTTATTTCTGGCCAGCCCGCGCGGCAAGCTTATCAGCGGACAGGCACTTTCCATAGATGGCGATACAAAAATGCTGATTTAAATCGGCCACCAGCCCAGCCGTTCTGCTGTCCAGTACAGACCGATAGATGCGATTACCACAGAGGCCGGTATCTGGACAATCATTCGGTAAAAACGGGCAGGCGGGCGCAGCCAGCGCATCAGGATATATAAAGGGGCAATAATCGCCAATTGGCCAATTTCAACACCAATATTAAAACTGATAAGCGCCGGGATGAACTGGGCATCCGGCAAGCCAAAATCCGCCAGAACAGAGGCAAATCCCATCCCGTGTAACAGGCCAAAGCCGATAATCAGCAAGGCTCTTTGAAGGTTAAAGCGCCCTTTTGCCCAGATGGTTTCTATCGCCACATAGGCAATGGAAAGCGCAATAAGCGGCTCAACAATCTGGGCAGATATCCGAACAATGCCCAGGCTGGACAGCGCCAGAGTAAGGGTATGGGCAAGGGTAAACAAACTGATCTGATAAAACAGCACCCGCCCCGACAGGCTGAATAAAAACAGCCCCAGCACAAACAGGATATGATCAAGCCCAAGCGGGATAATATGCACAAAACCGGAATGCAGATAGCGATAGATAATATCGGCAAAGGATATCTGTGTCGCACCCGTCAGATTTACGCCATCGCTCCGCTCGCCAGGGCTCAGATAGACCGCATAAAGCGTGTCCCTAGCAGAAGGGCTATCGCCTGTCGCTTGCCGCACAATCAATGACCCCAGAGAGGGCGCCCATGAAAAGGTGACGGGCTGCAAGATATCTATCGCCGCGGCTTTGAAACGGATTTTGGTTTGCCGGATTTGGGCTGTGTCTATCTCTTGTTCCACCTCTATCTTTTCCAGAAGAAGCGATAATTTAGCCCCGCCATTTTCAATGAAAATCTGCTCTGCCAATCTCGGCCATTGGGCTTGCATTTCTGTTGCCAGCCAGGCCGCATCCCGTTCGCGATAGCTGTCATATTCTGCGGATTTATCGCTCTCATCTGTATCGCTGAGCTGGCGTGCATCCATGCCCGACAAAAAAATCTCTGCGGTCATATCCAGGGTCAGATCAAGCGTGTCTGGCTGGCTGGATGACAGATTGAATTCCAGCAGGGCTGGCCGGATTTCATGTGCCTGTGACAGGCTGTTTGCCCCCAGAAAAACAGTCATCCCCAGAATAAAAGAAACAAAGTATTTTTTGGCAATCAGGAACCGTGGCATTATCATAAAAACAGGCTATCTGTCCGCGATGATTTGTAAAGGTAGAAACGTGAAACAGCGGCAAAAACTTCACAAAACAGGATGGGGCGGGACATGGCTTCTACTGCTTCTCCTTAGCATGATATCTTTCGGCTCGCCTTCTTTCGGGCATGAGGCATGGCTTTCCCCGCAAGCCTATATCAAAAAGAGCGATATGTCGGTGCGTGCCGATATCCGCATTGGCCAGAATTTCACCGGCGATGGCTTGCGCTATCTGCCGCAGAAAATCGCAACGCTGGCTTTTTTAACACAAGATGGCCAGCAGGTGATTACCGGGCGGCTTGGCGACCAGCCAGCCATTCAGGCAACCGCGCCCATCCAGGGTCAAAACATCCTGATCTATCAAAGCCAGCCTGAAAAAATAGTCTATCAGAACTTTGATAAATTTGCCGATTTCGTGCGCGAAAAAGCAGATGAAAGCCTGTTAAACACCCATCAGCAGCGCGGCTTGCCGGAAAAAGATTTCACCGAAACCTATATTCGCTTTGCAAAGACCATCCTTATTCGCGGGACAGATGCCCCCGGCCTGGCAGATCGCTATAGCGGTATGGAAGTGGAATTCGTAGCCGAAAATGACACGCCTCAAAATGACGCGCCTCACAATAAAGATACCAGGCCTTTATCCTTTCGCCTGTTTTATCAGGGCAAGCCGCTGGCAGGGGCAAAAGTCACCATTTTTGAAAAGGGATCAGACGGGAAAATATCTACAGAAAATCACCGCACCGATGCCCAGGCAAGGGTCTATCTGAAACCAAAATCAGGACATGAATATCTGATTGACCATGTGACTATTCGCCCGCCCCTAAACGGCAAAAATCCAATGGGTGCGGCGTGGGAATCACTATGGGCTTCTATAACCTTTTATTATCCCCAATAAATTTAATGGCCGGATATTCCTAGCGTTTTCGGCTGTGATATAATTCACGGAACCAGATTACCAGCCCTGAAATGACAATCACCACTGCCCCGATAATCGTCCATTTATCTGGCAGATGATCAAATATCAGATAGCTCCAGACCGTTAAAAACAGAATAAAGGAATAGCCAAAGGGGCTGAGGGTACTGGCAGGGGCATAATTATGGGCGATGGTCAAAACCTGATGCCCTGCCCAGCCAAAAAAGCCAAGAGAAACCAGAATAAGTCCGTCTGTCAGGTTGCCGGGCATCTGCCACTGAAAAACAGCAAAGGGCAACAGGCAAACACTGCCCACCATCCCGGAATGAAATTGCAATAAATCGGTGCTGACCAGGCCTGAGAGATGCCGCGTTAATAGCGAATAAAACGAAAAACATAACGCCCCGCCAAGAGATAAAAACACCGCCCAGTGAAAACTTTCATCAAAAGGGCGAATAGCGATTGCCACCCCGGCAAAGCCCAGCAAAATAGCTGACCAGCGATAAATACCTACCCGCTCTCCCAATAATGGCCAGGACAGAAAACAGATAATAATGGGCGCTGAAAATAAAATGGTTGAGGTCAGGGTAAGCGGCAAATAACGCAAGGCAAAAAAGTTAAATACCGTTGACCCCATTAATAACAGGCCGCGCAGCAGAACCAGCTTTATATGCGGGCTGGAAAATCGTGATAAATGATAGCCGCCGCGCCCCACCAACGCCGTGGAAATCACAAAATGACCCGCATAGCGCATAAAGGCAATTTGTAATGCCGGCAAGCCAAGAAGCGCCAGCCATTTTGCCCCCACATCAATAAAGGAAAACAGCGTATAGGCCGCCAGCATTAAAAAAATGCCCATGCGTACATTATCCTGATACTGACCTGCACGCACCATAGCTATCCATCAACCTTCTTTTTTTTAAAAAAACCCCCCTTGGCCAGACCGGCAAGGGGGGGCAGAATTCCTGTTACATCACTGCGCCAATTTGCCAGGGAACAAATTCATAATCGCCCAGCCCCTGAGCCTCGGATTTTGATTGCCTGCCAGAAGCCACATCCAGCAAGAGCTGATATATCTCGCGCCCTTTTTCTTCCAGCGTCTGGCTTTGTGTCAGCATCGCCCCGGCATTGATATCCATATCCTCTATCAGCCGTTCATACATTTCTGTATTGGTCGCGATTTTAATACAAGGAGAAGGTTTTGAGCCAAAGGCAGAGCCGCGCCCGGTGGTAAAGACCACCAGATTACAGCCGCTGGCGATCTGGCCGGTAACAGATGCCGGGTCATAGCCAGGCGAATCCATAAAGGCAAAGCCTTTTTTTGTGACCGGTTCTGCATATTTATACACCCCTGTCAGCGGGGTTGTACCGCCCTTTGCCGCTGCCCCCAGCGACTTTTCCAAAATGGTGGTCAGCCCGCCCTTTTTATTGCCCGGGCTGGGATTATTATCCATCGAGCCTTTATTGCGCTCGGTATAATCTTCCCACCAGCGGATAAGCCCAACCAGTTTTTCCCCTGTTTTGGCATCTATCGCGCGGCGCGTTAATAAATGTTCTGCCCCGTAAATTTCCGGGGTTTCGGCCAATACGCCTGTCCCGCCCTGTGCGACCAGCAAATCACAGGCATAGCCCAGAGCCGGATTAGCGGTAATCCCGGAAAGCGCATCCGAGCCGCCACATTGCAGGGCTACGGTTAATTCTGATACCGGACAGGGCTCGCGCACACATTTATTTGCCTCTGGCAGCATTTGTCTGACCATCGCAATACCGGTTTCCACTGTTTTGGCCAGACCAAAACTATCCTGAATATTCATCGCCTTGAATAACGGGCCCTGCTCCAGACCATATGCTTCCAACAGCCAGTCAATCTGGTTCATCTCGCATCCCAGACCGACCATTAAAATACCGGCATGATTGGGATTGCGCGCATAGCCCCACATCACCCGTTGCAGGGCTTCAAACCCGTCCCCCTGGCCAGCCATACCGCAGCCGGTACCATGCACAAAGGCAACCACGCCGTCCACATTGGGATATTTGGCCATCTCTTCGGGGCCAAAGGCAGAGGCTATCATCCGTGCAGCGGTCGCAGAACAATTTACCGAGGTTAGAATGCCGATATAATTGCGCGTCCCCACCTTGCCAGAAGCGCGGCGATAGCCCATGAAACTGTCGCGCTTATCGGCGGGCACTTCGGCAACCGGGCGCAGGTCGGTGGCAAATTCATAGGCCATATCGGTATTTCTAAACTCGACATTATGGGTGTGCAGATGGCTGCCTGCCACAATATCTTCTGACGCATAGCCGATGATTTGGGCATATTTTCGTATCGCCTCGCCTGCTGCAATCTGCCGAGTGGCGATTTTGTGATTGCACGGAATTATCCCTTGGGTTACCGCCCCTTCAATTTCCACCCCGGCTTCCAGTGTCTGGGTGGCGGTTACCACATTATCTGATGGGTCAAGACGAATAAAATCAGCCATGAAATCACTTTCTTTCATATGTTCAAACTTTAATGTTTAACAGGCCCTAATTGTCCAGCAAACGAACCATTTCCCTGCGATAGCCAAGGATATCTTCTACCCCCTCCAGCACAACATCGCCCAGGGTCACTGGCCTGTCTTTCTGGATAGAATGTTTTAGTTTTACATTATGTGCAAGGCCTATCGGCAAAGCATCTATGGCCTGGGCATTTTTGGCCGGCACCGCATTTGCCCAGACACAATAGCCGCCCTCGCCATCCAGCATTTCGCCTGCTTGCAAATCGCGCTTGGCGGTAGCTATTGCATCGCCGCGCCAATAGCGCGAACAGCCCGTTGCCTCACCACGCAAGACAGCCGATAACACGCTGGTATTGGTTTCCAGCCCGATCATGTGAAAAGGCCGCCACATAGAGCCATACCAGCCGGATTTATCTGTCAGCAGGCCATATTGCTGGAAACAGTCACGCGTATAGGCATTGGGCGCTTTAAAGGTCACAAACATACCAAAACGGATATTATTAAGTACCTCGCGCCCATCCGGCTCCTGGCTGGCAGCGATTTCCACCAGACCGGATTTGGGCAATCTGCCGCCGTCACTGACAGGCTTAAAGACAGAAGCCAGATCATGCAAACCGGCAGGAAAGAACGCCAGACCATCCTGCGGGCAATCCATACCTGTGGCATTGGCCACCGCGGCCATTTCAATTGCCGCCTTTGTGCCATCAGTAAAAGAATTATACATTTTCGGGTTAAAGTCGCCGGCCGCTACCTCTTCATCTGTCCAGCCAAAATAGCCCCATACTGTATCCGGGGTGGAATAGCGATATTCGGGCTGAAAATTCATCCCCTTGCCAGCCGATACCAGCTCAAACCCGTTACTCTTCACCCAATCGACCAGCTCGCAAATCGCCGCCGGCTGATCGCCATAGGCCATCGTATAAATTACCTCATTTTCCGCCGCTTTTTGGGCGATATAGGGCCCGCATAAAATATCCGCCTCAACATTTACCATCACCACATGTTTGCGATGTTCAATGGCATTCAAGGCGTGGCGCACCCCGAAAACAGGATGGCCTGTGGCTTCGATAACACAATCTATTTCGGGGATTTGACATAGTGCTGCGGCATCTTGTGTCAGCCATGTCTTGCCCGATATCAGCGCCGCCTGGCTTGACCGGGCAAAACAGTTTTTAGTATCCCACCCCACCCGCGCAAAAGAGGCTTGTGCCTTTTCTATATCCAGATCGGCAACGGCCAGAATATGTATGCCCTCGATATGCTGGGCCTGGGCTAAAATCATCGAGCCGAATTTACCAGCCCCTATCAGGCCAACACGTACAGGTTTATCTTTGGCATATTCTGCCAGAAGACGACTAAGGTTCATGTAACTTTTCTTTCGTATATAATTAGGCTTATATAATCCGGGGCGGTTCAGGCACAAAAAGGCGCATCTGATTGCCAGCGATGGATGGGAATATGCGCGCCCGCCGCACATTTATCTCTGGCCAGCTCCCAGCTGTGTTTCCATTTCCGCCAATCGGTTAACACGCTACCGGGGTTAGCTTTGCTTCTGGCGATAAATTCGGGGAAATGGGAACGCCCTGTTGGCTGGCCTGTTTTGTTGAAACGAATATCAAAAGACCAGCGAAATTTATCGGATCTGTTTTCCAGTGAGGCATGCGGGGTCAGGGGATGAAAAATCACGATACCGCCGGATTTTACCGGCAGGGAAACTGCCTTGTCCAAATCAATGAATTTATCGGCTATGGCCGTCTGGCTTTTCGGGCAATGCGGCAATAAATCCTGGCCACGGCTTTGCGGGATCACCTGTAAACAGCCATTTTGCGTTGTGGCATCGGTAATGGCGCACCAGATGGTGACCATATCTGTATTATCTGCCTCATCATGGGCCACACCCTTATCCTGATGCCAGTCTGTATGGGCAATATGGGCACGAATTTCATCTGCATATAATTTTCGGACAGGGGGTTTCAAGCGCACATGCTGAATAGGATTAGAGGTAATCTCGGGGCCGATAAGCTGTTCGACAATATCCAGCAATTTCGGGGCGGTTAACAGGTTGAAAACAGCCGGCCCGAAATGCATGGGCGTTTCACTGGTTATCTTATCGCCTGGCAGGGAAATATCCATTGGCTGAAACCAGTCACAGCCCGCCTCGTAACAAGTGCTTAATTTTTCAAAAAAATCAGCCTTGCGAACAGCTTCCGGCACAAGTTTTTCTGCAATCCAGCCTTCGATTAACTGGTCAAGCAGGTCATTATATTCTGCCCTGATGGGGTTCAGGATTTGTGTCTGGTCAAAGACATTTTCAACGACCAGATAGCCCTTTTCGGCAAAAAACTCTTGTTGGTGTGACGACAGCATTTTTTCCCTCAAAATAACGCAGCAAATGTTCTTTTCCTAATCCCAGTAGAAGACAGCTTTTCAAAAAGTACAAGGCAAAAAACATATCCCCGCCATTGCCGCCTCTGCAAACAAAAACCCCCATCCGAGCCGATTAATGCCAGATGGGGGAGATATAATTTTTGCCAGAAGCCAGAAGGCTGGCAGGGCTTACCCTAAAAACACCGTCACAATTTGCGGCCAAATCAGCAGCACAGATAGTGCCAGCAACTGAATACCGATAAAGGGCAGGAAGCCTCTGAAAATATCCGTCAGCGAGATATGCGGCGGTGCTACAGATTTCAGATAAAAAGCGGCCGGGCCAAAGGGCGGGGATAAGAAAGATACCTGCATATTCATACAAAATACCACCCCGAACCATACCGCGATATAGCGTGGCTCCAGCGTGCCTAAAAAGCCGATTTCCTCAATTGGCAATTTCCGCACAATCGGCAGAAATACCGGCATAATCAACAGCACAATACCTACCCAGTCCATAAACATACCCATAACCAGGAAAACCAGCATCATAAACAGGATAACGCCCATCGCTGGCAGGTCATATCCAACAATCAGATTGGCCACATAGGTAGGCCCGCCAACCAGCGTATAGGCCGCTGCCAAAGCCGCCGCCCCAATGGTTACCCAGATGATTGTCCCGGTAGATTTCAGGGTACGCATCACCGCATCCCAGACAATCTCAAAGGTCATTTCCCGGCGAATAAGGCCGATGACAAACACCGCGATAACGCCCATACCTGCCGCTTCGGTAATACCGGTAATGCCGCCATAGATAGAGCCCAGAACCACGCCGATAACAATGGTCGGTGCGATAAGCCCCTTGCCCATTTCCCAACCCTGCCGGGTACGCTCCTTGCCCACCAGGACATACATAATCGCCAGGCAAATGAAAAACGCGCCGGCAATATAAGGCATATCCGAGGCCATGCCCAGGAAGATAGGATCAACCCCTTCCTGGATAATGTTTTCGCCTGTAAGGGTAAAAAACACCGCCCGCAAAAATAACACACCGGTAATCCACAACCCGAAGCGGGCAAGAAAGCCCATAAACATCAGCGTTTTTTCGCCAGAAGGCGGATCGCTTGGATCGGGCTCTGGCAAGGGCGCGTCTTGCGGGCGCACGCGCGTTATGATCATGATATAAATGATAAAGAAAGAGGCCAGCATAAAGCCTGGCAGGAAAGAAGCGGTAAACAGTGCCTTAATCGATGTCTCGGTAATCAGACCATAGAAAATCAGCACAATCGAAGGCGGGATCATTGTCCCCAATGAGCCAGACGCACAAATCGTGCCGATGGCCAGATTCTGATTATATCCCAGACGCAGCATTTGCGGCAGGGCAATCAGACCCAGCAACACCACCTCGCCGCCAATAATCCCTGACATGGCGGCCATGATAACGGCCATGATAGAGGTCACAATCGCGATACCGCCACGTGTCCGGCTAAGCCAGACATTCAGCGAGGAATACATATCACGCGCAATGCCTGATCGTTCCAGCAACGCCGCCATAAAAATAAATAACGGCACCGATATCAGGACGTAATTCGTCATTTGTCGGTAAACCGCCTGACCCAGCACAGAAAATGGCCCGCGACCAAAATCCATAAACATCAAATCCGGGCCAAATTTCAAGACCAGCGCAACAACCGCCAGAAAGGCAGAGGCAAAACCAAGCGGCATGCCAATGGCCAGCAATACAAACATCCCCCCCAAGAGGATAAGGCTAAGAGTACCTACATCAACCATTTACGACCGCTCCTCAAGCGTTTTACGGATATTTTCAATTTCTGTCTGATCAATTTCATCCGCAGGTGTATGTTTCACATCTTCTTTATTCCAGTCAGCGATCAGATTGGAGATAGCCTGAATACAAACCAGTGTAATAATAATCAAAATTGCCGGCTTAACGGTGGCCGGAATAGGCGGATCCCACGCCGTTCCGAATCTTTCGAATCGGTTAAATTTATCGACCGCCTCGTTAAAGCCGCCCCATACCAGACAGGTCGTAAAAATAACGATAAGCGAAACAGAGACCGTATCGGCTGCCTTTTTTGCCCAGCGCGGGAACATTTCATAAATGATAAAAATACGAATATGGCTGCGTTGCTGCATGGCATAGAGACCGGCAAGCAAAAACAGAAAAGACGCAATCCATAGGGTCATCTCGTTTGCCCACAAGGTTGGGCGGGCAAACACATAGCGCGAAATCACCTCATACAGCATGGCGATTTCAATAAAAATCACCGCGACCATCGCCACGCGTGAACAGATAAGCGAGACAACATCGAAAAAGCCGGATTTATCGGGTTCAATCGCCCCTTTATTGTCCGAAAAATAAATACTGCCAATAAGCAAGGTAAAGGCCAGCAACAGCATAAAGGTTTTGGCCAGAACACCGCCTTCGGGACGGAGCATTTCATGTACCCCCACCCCGCTTCCAAGAAAGGCTTTGTTAAAAACCAGTATCGCGAAAACAAGAAGCGTAAGACCAGCGGAAGCTATTGCTGTCTGCCTTACTACCCCTCGAAAACGCCCTAGCCAAACGCTGTCTTCATTCATCATTCCGCCCCTAATCATCTGCGAGAAAAATTTAAAAGGTGAGGTTATTAAAAAGATATAGGTGTATTTATATGTTGAAATGAGAGAGCAAACATATAAACGTTCGCCCTCTCAAAAAAGGTTTTATGCGGTCTTATGACCTTACTTGGAAATCAGACCCAGCTGACCCAGATATTCGCGGTGGCTCTTTACCAGCGCGGCGGCTTCTGGTGTCTTTGCTGCCCAGCCATTCCATGCTTCCTGCGCAATCTCGCGGAACTTTGCACGGTCTGCTGATGACCAGTCATACAGCTGAACGCCCTTGGCTGACAGCATGGCTGCAGCTTCTGCGTTCTTCTTCTCGTTTGACAGAGCTGCATGCAGAGATACTTTCTGCATCGCTGTGTCGATGATACGACGCTGTGATTCGGTCAGACCGTCCCAAACAGCCTTGTTACAGGCCAAATGGTCAGATGGCATAGAATGGAAGCCAGGATAGGTTGCGTGGTTTACCAGATCATACAAACCAAGACCGACATTGTTGTTCAGACCAGAAGCATCTGCACCATCAATGATGCCGGTTTCCAGTGCGGTAAAGATTTCGGTGAAATCCATCACAATCGGCGAGGCACCCAGACCGGTAAAGATTTCTGTTTCCAGACCTGGAGGTGAACGGAACTTCCAGCCTTTCAGATCTTCAAACCCTCTTAGCGGCTTTGAAGATGACAGGCTTTCCTGGCCATATACTGACCAGCCGATCAGCTGCATGCCATAGGCATTATACAATTCCTGTGCGGCATCATAACCCCCGCCATAATACAGCCAGCTCAGCTGCTGATATGGTGTGTCATACCCGCCCATAATATCGCCAACAAACTGGAAAGCAGGGTTCTTACCTGTCTGGTAAGCACCGCCTGTCATATCACAGTCCAGAATACCATTTGCTGCCGCATCAAAAGTTTCCACTGAGCCAACCACTGAAGATGAGTAAAACATCTCTATGCTCAGTGAGCCATTTGACATGGTTTCAACGTCATCTTTCCAAATTTGGTAGAGAAGACCTGCAGGCGAATCAATAGCCTGGTGCGTCTGAATTCGAAGTGTTTTTGTGCCGCTATGTGAGCCAGCCAGAACTGGCCCTGCCAGCATAGCTGTGGCTACTGCAGCACCCATTGCTAGTTTTGTGAATTTCATCACGTTCCTCC
>JAURQT010000140.1 GCA_030835985.1 Alphaproteobacteria bacterium | reverse complement strand
GCCAGAAGAACAGCTTCCCGTGACCTTGCCAGAGGATGTGGAATTTGACAGCCCTGGCAACCCGCTGGATCGCCATCCAAGCTGGGCCCGGGTGGATTGCCCTGAATGCGAAAAAGCTGCAAGGCGCGAAACAGATACCTTTGATACTTTTTTCGTGAGTTCCTGGTATTTCCTGCGCTATACCGACCCTCAATCTGATCAGGCCTTCTCGCGCGAAGCTGCTAGCTACTGGATGCCGGTCGACCAATATATTGGCGGGGTAGAACACGCGGTTCTGCACCTGCTATATTCGCGCTTTTTCACCCGCGCCCTGTCCAAAGTGGGCTATCTGGAGCTGGATGAGCCGTTCGCCGGATTGATGACACAAGGCATGGTTTGCCATCAAAGCTTTAAAGATAATAAGGGTAATTGGCTGTTCCCCGAAGAGGTCGAAAAACAGGGCGGCAACTGGATAGAAAAAAAGACCGGCAAGGAAATTGTCGCCGGCCGCGTGGAAAAGATGAGCAAATCCAAGCGCAATGTGGTTGACCCGGAACATATTATCCAGACCTATGGCGCAGATACTGCCCGCCTCTTCATGTTGTCTGACTCGCCCCCCGAGCGCGACCTGGAATGGACCGAGTCCGGGGTAGAGGGTGCGCATCGCTTTATTCAGAAAATCTGGAAGCTGGCACAAAACACTAAAAAATGTCCCACAGGTTTTGAGCTAACCCCGGATGTGGCGCTGACACCGGCCGAGGAAGCTGTTATCCGGGCATTACATAAAGCGATTGAGGATATTTCTACCGATATTGAGCGTTTTGCCTTTAACCGCTGTGTTGCGCATTTGCATATTCTGGTGAATAGCCTATCCGAATATCGCGGCACAGATAAGGTAGTTGAAGATATTTTTGCCTGTGTGATGCAGCAATTTGCGGTGTTATTATCTGTTTTTTCACCGCATATCGCCGAGGAAATATGGGAGATGACAGGCGGGACAGGGCTGGTTTGTCAGACAAGCTGGCCTGTTGCCAATCCGCATTGGTTAAAGTCTGATATGGTAGAGATCGCGGTTCAGGTAAATGGCAAGCTGCGGGCGCGTATAACATTGCCAGCAGATTGTCCAGCCGCCGAAGCAGAGGAAAAAGCACTAGCCCTGGAAGGCATAGAGCGATATCTTGAAGGAACTCCCCCAAAAAGGGTTATTGTCGTACCGAACAGGATAATCAATGTGGTCTGTTAATTATCGTAAGAGTCTGACTATTATCACCGTTTTATGGCTGGCTTTCGGGCTGGGCGCCTGTTCTCTTAGCACTGTTGGAAATGTAGATGGCAATACCAGCCCCCATTTTCAAAAAATAGCCCTGCCGGAGGTAAATAGCCGCGCCCGGCAATTGATGAACCGCACTTTAACCGATTATGTCGGCTCTTTTGATAGCGATCCGCAATATGCCCTAACCTATCAGTTAAGCTCTGCCAGCCGTTCTGTTTTGTCCTCGGCAGGGGTTGATAGCTCTCTGGACACCACCAAAATGTCTGTCAGCTATAGCTTGCAGGATATCCAAACAGGTGATGTGCTAACCGATGGCTCTATCGAAGCCTTTGCTACCTCCGGGACTATTTCCTCTTTTCACGGCCAGGATATATCGGCTGACTTTGCCGCAGAAAGGCTGATAAAATTACTTGCCGAACGGCTCTATCAAAAGCTGCAGCTTTATTTTCTGTCTCTTGATCGTTAAATGAAGATTGCGCCCCGTGATGTTGCCGAATTAATAAAGGCACCAGGCACGCACTATTCTGCTTTTCTTCTTTATGGCCCGGATCAGGGGCTGGTGCGTGAGAGAGCAAGCCAGTTAGCGCGCCATTTTTGTGATCAGCCTGATGACCCCTTTGCCCAGGCCAGCCTTACCGGCCAGCAAGTATCCGAAGATAAAGCCCGTCTGGCAGATGAAGCCAATGCGGTAAATATTTTTGGCGGCGTGCGGCTGGTCACCCTTAGCGGCAGTGGATCCGAGATGACAGAGGCCGTAAAATTAGCCTTTGCCCGGCCAAATCCGGATGCGCGTATCATTATTCGGGCAAGTGATGTAAATACCCGTCATGCGCTGGTAAAATTATGTGAGGAAGCAAAATTTTGTGCCTCTATCGGCTGTTACAGCGATGATCAGCGCAATCTGTCAGAAATTGCCCGTGATATTTTTTCCCGCGATAACATTACGGTTTCTGCAGAAGTGATGGGGGCCATTACCGCACGGCTGGGCGCTGACAGACAGATGAGCCTGTCCGAATTAAACAAACTCGCCCTTTATGCCGGGGAAGCTGGAAGCCTGACCCTAGAAGATGTGGCGATAGCCCTTGGTGATAGCGGGGCGGTTGCCATTGATGAGGTTAGCCTGGCGCTATTTTCGGGGCAGATTGAGGCTTTTGAGCGCGATTATGCGCGGTTGCGCCATGAAGGGATACAGCCTATTGCGGTCATACGCCAGCTTTTGACCCTGTTTAAAAATATGCAAGTGGCAAAAGCACAGATGCAGGCCGGCCTGCCAGCTGGCCAGGCGATTGCCCAGCTGCGCCCACCTGTTCATTTCAAAATGAAACCGGTTTTGACCCGCCAGCTTGGCCTGTGGCAAACCGAACAAATAGCCCAAACCATCGACAGGCTGATGCGGGCAGAAATTCAGACAAAATCTGCTGGTTCCGCCGATCCGGCCACCCTGACAGGACAAATTTTGCTTGGAATTTGCCTGCGGGCGCGTCATCTCAATGCCCGACGCTAACTTTTTCTCGGCTCTATATCAGCTTCAGGCGTTTCAGCAGATCATCAAATTGATCCAGAGAGGCAAGGCTAACCGATAATTTGCCCTTTTCTTTTGCCGCATTCCAGTCAATCGATACAGAAAGACCCAGTTCTGTTTGCGCGCGCAACTCCAATGCACGGATATCGGCTGGTTTCTGGGTCGGTATTTTGGGGGACGCACCGACTTTGCCGGATTTCACCCATGCTTCTACTGCACGAGCGCTTAGATTATCCTTTACTATTTTGTCAGCTAATTCAATGGCATCGGGGTGGCCAACAAGCGGGCGGGCTTGCCCCATGCTTAGACTACCTGCCGCCAGCAACGCTTTTACCGGGCCGGGAAGCTGGCGCAAACGCAATAAATTAGCGATATGAGAGCGCGATTTGCCAACAATACCGGACAGGGTTTCTTGCGTATAATTATGATTATCTATCAGGCGCTGATAGCCATCTGCTTCCTCGATAACCGATAAATCCTGACGCTGAATATTTTCGATCAGCGATAATTCACCTGCTTCCTTGTCCGAGAGATCAGAGATAATTGCCGGAATTTCATGTAATTTCGCCAATTGGGCTGCCCGCCAGCGCCGCTCGCCTGCTATCAGCTCATAGCGCGAGGGTTTTTTGGGGTTTTCCCGTACCAAAATAGGCTGGATAAGCCCTCTTTGTCTTATAGAAACAGCCAATTCTGCAAGCGCGTCGGCCTCAAACATCTGGCGCGGTTGCCAGGGCCCTGGATTTATCCATTCAATCGGCAGGGAACGAACCTGATCGCCGCTACGAATATTATTTGCACGGGCTGCCTTGTCCGGCGTACCAGTGGGCGTACCAGTGGGCATATTGGCATTATTTTCAGAAGTGGCAGGGGCAATCGGGACTTCGCCCAGTAAAGAAGAAAGCCCGCGTCCAAGACGTTTTGGCTCAGATGGTTTTTTCGAGTTCTCGGTCATGGTTTTTGCTTCTCTTGCTCTAGAATTTCTGCTGCGAGGGCAATATAGGCCTGCGCTCCGGCACATTTCAGGTCATACATTAACACAGGTTTACCAAAGGACGGGGCTTCGGACACCCGAACATTGCGCGGAATAACGGTTTGATAAACCTGTTCCCCGAAATGGGTGCGCACATCGCTTTCAACCATTTCAGATAATTTATTCCGGCTATCATACATGGTCAGCACAAT
>JAURQT010000139.1 GCA_030835985.1 Alphaproteobacteria bacterium | reverse complement strand
GCGAGGCAGAGCTAAGCGATGAGGGCATCGAACACATTATCGAGGATTTTCACAAAAAACACGAAGAGCTTTATGCCTATCGCGATGTGGTCGAGACGGAAATGATCAATTTGCGAATGGCTGCCCATTTCTGGCCAAGCGCTTCATCGTGCCAGCCATCCTGTGTTTTGGCATATTCATGCAAATGGATAGAATCTGTCTCATCCCCGCGATAGGCCATCCAGGCTTCATCTGCGGTAAAGCACAAGATGGGCGCTATCCAGCTGATAAGACATCTCAAGGTTTCATCCATCACAGTGCGGCAAGCGCGGCGTTCAATCGAGGCCGGGCTATCGCAATAAAGCGTGTCTTTGCGAATATCAAAGTAAAAGGCCGATAGATCACCATTACAGAAATCATGGATATGGGTGAAAATCGCATGAAAATCATACCGCTCGGTTTTTTCACGCACCAGCTTGTCCAGCTCGGTCAGGCGATGCAATACCCAGCGATCTAGCTCCGGCATTTCTTCTACGGTAAGGCCTTCTTTTTTTGCGTCAAACCCTTCACCTGCTCCTAAAAGATAGCGCAAGGTATTACGAATACGCCGATAATGATCGCTCTGGCGTTTAATGATCTCAGGCCCGATACGCAGATCATCATAATAGTCCGAGCTGACCACCCAGAGGCGCAAAATATCTGCGCCATTTTGCTCTATTACCTTTTGCGGGGCGACCACATTACCCAGCGATTTGGACATTTTTCGCCCCTGTTCATCCAGCACAAAGCCATGGGTCAGCACGCCCTTATACGGGGCGCGGCCGCGCGTACCACAGCTTTCCAGCAAGGAGGAATGAAACCAGCCGCGATGCTGGTCAGAGCCTTCGAGATACAGATCAGCAGGCGATTGCAAATCATCGCGCGTTTCCAGAACAAAGGCATGGGTAGAGCCTGAATCAAACCAGACATCGGCAATATCCCTGACCTGTACATAGTCATCTTCATCATACTCTGCGCCTAAAAATTCGGACGCTGGCCGGGTGAACCATACATCACAGCCATCTTCTGCAAAGGCGGCCACAATCCGGTCTACCACCGCCTGATCGCGCAAGGGCTCGCCTGTCTTTTTATGATAGAAAACCGGGATAGGCACACCCCAGGCACGCTGGCGCGATAAACACCAGTCCGGGCGGTTGGCGATCATCGCTGTCAAACGGTTCTGGCCAGAGGCAGGATAGAATTGGGTTACCTTGAGGGCTGCCAGGGCGGTATCGCGCAAGCCCGTGCCATCTGACTGCCTATCACCCATCGAAACAAACCATTGCGCGGCATTGCGATAAATCACCGGCGCGTGTGAGCGCCAGGAATGGGGATAGGAGTGGGTTAGCGATCCAATGCCGATTAGCCCGTTTTTTTCTGCCATAATCTCGGCAATGCGGGTATTATCGCGCAATACATGCATCCCGCCAAATAAAGGCAGATGCGCCGCAATGATCCCGTCTTCGCCAACCGTATCCGGGACTTCTATAGCGTGTTTGAGATGGGCAAGCTCAAAATCTTCCGGGCCATGTCCGGGGGCAATATGCACAAAGCCTGTCCCCTGATCGGTGGTTACATAATCTGCCAGCAATACCGGAACATCATGGTCATACCCTTCTGCGGCCATCGGATGAGCAGCGATAGCCCCGGCCATTTCCGCCCCTTTAAATTGTTTCACGCTCTCGGCTGCCAGAATACCGGTTTGGGCAAAAACATCCTCAACCAACGCATCGGCCAGACAGATAACATCGCCTATTTTGGCCAGTGACCCTTCCTTGATTTGGGTTATTTTCAGCGCGCTATAATCAATATCTGCCCCGCACGCCATCGCCCGGTTGCCCGGCATCGTCCAGGGGGTAGTTGTCCAGATGATAAGGGCTGCCCCGTCCAGCCCCTCAATCGGGCTTTGTTTCAGGGTAAAAGCTGCAAAAATGGTCACAGATGTATGGTCTGCATATTCCACTTCTGCTTCGGCAAGGGCGGTTTTTTCCACAGGCGACCACATAACCGGTTTGGAACCACGATACAGGCTGCCATTCATCAGGAACTTGCCCATTTCGGCTGCGATGATGGACTCTGCTTCAAATTTCATGGTGGTATAGGGGTTTTCCCAGTCCCCTAAAATGCCAAGACGCTGGAACTCCTCTGACTGGATTTGCAACCAATGGGCAGCAAAATCGCGGCATTCCTGGCGAAATTCTGCGATAGGCACGTCATCCTTATCTTTGCCTTTTTTGCGATATTGCTCTTCGATTTTCCATTCGATAGGCAGGCCATGGCAATCCCAGCCCGGCACATAATTGGCATTTTTCCCCAGCATGGATTGCGAGCGGTTAATCACATCTTTTAAAATTTTATTTAAGGCATGACCGATATGCAGCTGGCCATTGGCATAGGGCGGGCCATCATGCAGCACAAATTTCGGGGCATCTGCGCGTTCTGCCCGCAATCTTTTATACAGATCCAGCTTTTGCCAATGCGCCAAAATTTCGGGTTCTTTTTTCGGCAGTCCACCCCGCATGGGAAAATCTGTCTTTGGAAGAAATACGGTCTGTTTATAATCCATCATTTAATCTCTGATTATCGCTGGCACTGAAACGGGGTTACCCCCCTTAATTCGCTTTTTTTAGTCAAGTTTCGACATTTGGCACTACCGCCCAATTTTTTAATCGCTGGCACAAAAAATGTCCAATGGTTTCACCGCAAAGGGGCTTAAGCTGCAAGGATATCCCTGGCACGGGCGACATCTTTGGCAATTTGGGTGGTTAACGCCTCCAGCCCGTCAAATTTCTGCTCGGCACGCATAAAGCGATGCAGATAAAGATTAAGCCGCTGGCCATAAATATCTTCTGCAAAATCAAACAGATGGGCTTCAGCCAAAATACCGCGATCATTCACCGTTGGCCGCCGCCCGATATTCGCAACCCCTGCCAGCATCCTTTCTGTGCCATCTTCGCGCTCCAGCCCGGCCTTTATTGCATATACCCCAAAGGCAGGGGCAATACAGTCTTGCAAGGCAATATTGGCGGTGGGAAAATTTAGCTCTCGCCCTCTTTTATCGCCTTGTGCGACTATGCCGGACAGGATAGGCACACGGCCCAGCAAAGCGCCTGCCCTCTCTAAATCCGGGGTTTGCAAGGCGGTGCGAATAGCAGTAGAGGTGATAATATCTGCCCCTTCACCCAGAACCAGCGATAGCGCCTCTACCTCCATACCCAGGGGCTGACCATATTCCTGTAACAGCTCCATCGTGCCGGAACGCCCTTTTCCAAAGGCAAAATCTGCCCCGGCAAATAAATGGCGCACATCCAGTGCCTGATGCAAAACATCGCGGACAAATTCCTCAGGGCCCATCATCTGCAATTTTGCATCAAAGGTAATCTCTATCACCATATCGGCCTGTTGTTCGGCCAGCATTTTTATTTTTGTATGATTGTCCATCAATAAAAAGGGCGGCTGAGAGGGCTGAAAATAGCGGCGCGGATGGGGGGAAAAACAAATCACGGCCAGCGGCAATCCTCTTGCTCTGGCGGTACTACGCGCCCTGCCAATAAGGGCTTGATGGCCTTTATGTACGCCGTCAAAATTGCCGATAGCACAACATAGGCCGCCTGTTTCCAGCACGCCATCCCCAACAGACCATCTATGCAGTTTCATCACGTTCCAATTGCCCCTTTTACCTGAGCCAGACTATAGATAGACAAGGCTTAAAACTCAATCCACGAAGTGAAATATCCCGTTTCATTCGCCCGGATTTCCAAACCGCTTTGACAATTGACGCGATAATTTACGGTGCTGGTCAAATATATCCGGATTGCCTATAATGGGAGAAGAGGAAAAAACAGGCGATTTCGACAGGCAATGCCGGATGGCCAGCCACAATTTTTTTCAGGAAAGTCAAAAATGGACGCTGCAACAACCCTGATCTCATCTTTTGACAGTATGTCTATTCTGATAGAGCAGGCATTTCCGGTGATGGCCAATATTCTGGCCGGGTTTGGCACGCTTATTCTGGGTTTCTGGCTATCTGGTCGGGCGGCCAGTTTTATTCGCGCACAAACATCCAAAATAAGCCGTCTTGACCCGACCCTTACCCCGATTTTAGCCTCTATCGCCCGATATGCCGGGCTTATTCTGACCTTTGTTGTGGCATTGGGGCAATTTGGTATTCAGACCACTTCTATCATCGCGGTACTGGGTGCGGCAGGTTTGGCGATTGGCCTTGCCTTGCAGGGTACGCTCTCCAATGTGGCCGCCGGTATTATGTTGCTGCTCTTGCGGCCATTTGGTGTTGGGGACTGGATTGAGGCAAATGGTATTTCCGGGACGGTACGCGAAATTGGCCTGTTTTCCACACAAATAGATACATTTGAAAATATTTATATCTCTGTGCCGAATTCTTCTATCTGGTCGTCGATTATCATCAATCATTCACGCCATGATGTGCGGCGTATGGATATTGATATTGGCATCGGGTATGAAAGCGATCTGGATATCGCTGAAAAAGCGCTGCTGTCTTTAACTGATGATGAGCGGGTGAAAACAGATCCCGCCCCGGTATTTCTGGTGGTTGCCTATGGGGATAGCGCGATAACCGTTCGCCTTCGGCTTTATGCAGAATATAAAGATTATTTCCAGCTGAATTGGGATTTGAACAGACGCCTGAAAACCGCGCTGGAATCCCATAATATTGAAATTCCTTTCCCGCAATTGGTGATATCACGTAAATCGGATGATGTGTCGCAAAGCTGAGTATTATGACAGATAACCCTTCCTCGCCGGACAGACTAAATCGTCTAAGCCGGGATATGCTGGCCAATGGCACGGTATACAAGCTGGCAACAGCGCGGGATGGCGCGGCCAGTACGGTATTGTCCATGGAAGAATTACAAGCCTCGCGCCGACAATTTCTGGCCGATCAGCATGAGGGCGAGGATGTCTGGATTTTTGGCTATGGCAGCCTTATCTGGAACCCGCTTATTGATTTTGAAGAACGTCGCTATGGCCAGCTTTTTGGCTTTCATAAACGATTTTGTTTATGGACGCGCATCGGGCGCGGCAATCCTGATGCGCCGGGTCTGGTGCTGGCACTGGACAGGGGCGGGTCGGTAAAGGGATGTGTTTATCGTATCCGCGCAGAGCGCGCCGCAGAAGAGCTGGATATATTATGGCGGCGCGAAATGCTGAATAATTCCTATCTGCCACGCTGGCTACGGGTGCAAACCGATCAGGGCGCGGTAAATGCCCTTGCCTTTACCATTCGCCATGATAGCCCCAGCTTTGCCCCGAAAATGAGCGCCCAGGAAACCGCCCGTCATATTGCCAGAGCAGAGGGGTTTGTTGGCCCGTGCAGGGATTATCTGTTTGAAACGACGCAAGCCCTGCGCGAGGAAGGGATGCCAGACCGGATGATGGAACAGCTGACCGCATTGGTAAAAGCCCACGCCAAGGAATAGATGCCCAAGGATTAAACGCCCAAGGAATAGCCGCGCTTCGATTTCACAGGCTTAAAGGGTTCTGGCGCATAACCGGCCAGCCTTATTCCTGCGACAGGTGCCTAGCTTGGCCACACACCGCCCAGTGCCCGTGTCATATCCTTTGCCACACGATGCACCGCCCGGCCATTATTGACCAGCTGGGCTTCGGTAACGCGAACAGATGGCCCGCTGATAGATAAAGCACCCATCACCTGGCCAGAGGCTTCAAATATCGGGGCAGCAACACATCGCAAACCATCAGAATGTTCTTCATCATCAAAGGCGACTTCGCGTTTTTTAATCGCCTCGATATCACGCCACAGGCTGGCAGCGGTTACATGGCTTTTGCGGGTCATTTGCTGGATACCGGCCTTGGCAATCATCCGGTCAGCTTGCTGGCGCGGCATAAAGGCCAGCGCAACCTTGCCCACAGCCGAACAGGTCAGAGGGGCTTTTGCGCCCGGCCGAGCCAATGCCCGCATCAGTTCAGGACATTCGGTTTGTCCCAGATAGACCAGCTCATCTTCTTCTACCAGTGCCAGATTGGACGTCTCGCCTGTCTCCTGCATCAGCATCCGTAAATAGGGGCGTGCCATATAACACACATCACGGGCGCGCATATAGGACGAGCCAACATTAAAACATTGCACGCCTACCAGCCATCGCCCATCTTCAAAACGGACATATTGATCCAGCTGCAAAGTAGTAAGCAGGCGATGCGCGGTCGAAGGTGCAAGACCCACACGCCGCGCCAGTTCCGAAAGGTTTAACCCTTCGGATTCTTCTGCCAGTTTTGTAAGTAAACTCAGCGCACGTGAGACAGATTGTGTATGGCCGCTGCGTTTATCGAGTAGATCGTCAGGCATTAATGTGACCCCCACATTAATTGCCGTTCCCAAGCCTTAAGATGCGCTTCTTGCCGTGATTTGACAAGGGTTGGTGCTATTTTTAATTTCAAATGCTGTAAAAACAGGCAAAATAAAAATCTAACACTCTGTAAAAACGCAATAAAAATAAAGAATTTTAAATGACAAAAACTGTTTTTATCTGTTGAAAATCCCCGACCGCCGGCGGACTTAAGGAAATTTTTTAGACATAACCAAGGCAAAATAGCCTGTCATAAAAAATCAGGCCGTTTTCTTCGTCGCTTTTTTGGCCGCTTTTTTGGCCGCTTTTTTAGCGGTTTTCTTTACGGCTTTTTTAGCGGTTTTCTTTACAGCTTTTTTGGGCGCACTATTATCATTGGCAAGGGCGATTACCGGATCCATTTTGGCCAGAATATCTTCGGCCAGATGGCATTTTATCTGATGGCCGTTTTCCAGGGTGCGTACAGGCGGAACCTCGGTTTCACATAGATCTGTTCCGGCGTCCTGCTTATAGCCGCAACGGGTCTGGAACGGACAGCCAGAG
>JAURQT010000138.1 GCA_030835985.1 Alphaproteobacteria bacterium | reverse complement strand
GCCAGTCTGATGGGATGTAATGAAATCCCAGTCATACTGAACGCCCAGTCCGGGGGCATCAGGGACATTCACCATCCCATCGCTATCAATGCAATCCAGCTGATCAGAATAGCCGCACTGATAGACAGGGGCGAGGGCATTCGGGCAATCAGGGCCTACCAGCGCAACTTCATAGAAATTGGAATTGCGGCTGGCAGCCATTAAATGACGATGGGCAGGCCCACAGGCATGTACCTCGACATCTACCCCGAAACTTTCTGCCAGATGGTGAATTTTCTGTGCGCCTGTCAGGCCCATATCATATTCAGGGTCCGAGCGCAGAAAATCTGTTCCCCCGGCGATAAGAAAATCTGCTTTTGGCTCTACCCCGCGAATATGTTCGGTTTGCAACAAGGGGGTTTTAATCATAGAGCGCAGCTTTTGATGGCCAAAGGCCGATACCCCGCCATCGCGGTACGGGTCTTCCAGCCAGAAAAAATTTGCCTCATCACAGGCACGCCCCACATATAGGGCATCGGCAAAGCTGCGCAGCTGGCAGGCAGGATCCAGCATTAACGTCATATCCTCGCCGACCATCTTGCGTACATACAAGACCAGCTCGGCTTCCTCGCGGATATTGCCTTCATGCCAGCCATGTATTTTAAAGGCCTTATAGCCCATATCAGCGCACGCCAGGGCAAAATCGGCAAAGGCTTCCTTGCTGTCCAAACCGCCATTTCTATCGCCATGATAGGTGCTGGCATAGGCAGGCAGTTTTTTACGATAACCGCCCAGCAAGGTTGAAACAGAACAGTTTAATGCCCGCCCCTGCCAGTCCCATAGCGCGATATCCAGAGGGCCATGCCCCATATGGTCAAATTGGCGTGCCTCGCGTTTCAGATCGTCATAAATGCCTTGCCGCTCTTCTGCATGCCGGCCGACCAGCATTGGTGCCAGCATTTGCATTTGGCCAAACACAGAAGGCGATGCGCCCCAATTCAGCACATATTCGCCGATACAGCCATCTGCTGTTTCAAGGCGAATGGCATATTTTGTGATTTTTGTCCTTGCCCCCTTTTCATAAAACAATCCGCCAATAGAGCTGCCTTTTGCCGAAGCAGTAAGGTTTTCTGCTTCAAAGCTAAAGGCGGTCAGGCTAACGCAAGTGATAAGGCTCATCTGTTATTCTCCCCTTCTGGCCGGTCAAACATCTGGCCATATTACCTGTCCAGATCAGCACAGAGTAGCCATTTGCGCAATCGCTTTTGCGCGCCCCGCACGGCGACCCGGATAGGATTTGATAGCCCAAAATGGGCAGGTTCCCCCTCAAAATCGCTCAAATATGGCGTAATGAGTAACAGGGCCTACTACATATCTTTTCAGGCGAAACAGCAGCTGTTTTTTTAAGGCTCGTGCCAACAACAGGGTCAGGCAAAATGTTCATAAAACGCGCCATTAAAGGGATTATTTTCAGTGCCTGCCTTTTGGGCTGGGCAGGGATATCCAATGCGCAATCGGTTGTGGTGCCTTCCCAAATCATTGTCGGGGATGATAGCCAGTATAATCTGGTTTCTGCCTTTGGCGGCACGGTATCTGTTACCGGCTTTGATCCCGCCGGTGTTCGTATCAGCGCAGCCCAAGGTAATATCCGGATCACTACAACCACAGGGCTAACCGCGTCAAACTCTGCCTCTTCAGCAGATTGGACAGGGGCAAGCAGCATCGCTTTTGAAGGCACGCTGGCAGATGTAAATGCCGCACTGGCCAGCCTGGAGGTGCAAGGCTCTGGTGCAAGCGTTTCTGTCATTGCCCATGCCGGCTATATCTATGGCACGGATACAGGTTCCAGCTATCAGCTGGTCATGACCGAAATGGATTGGCCATCTGCAAAGGCCGATGCTGAATCCCGTTCACTAAATGGGGTACAGGGGCATTTGGCGACGATTACCTCTCAGGCAGAATTAAATGCGATAACCAATAATCTGGACTGGTCCAATCATGTTTGGCTGGGCGGGTCTGATTCTGCAACCGAAGGGGAATGGTTCTGGGTAGTTGGCCCGGAAGCCGGCACACAGTTCTATTCTGATAATGATCCCAGCCTGACGACCTTTGAGAATTTCCGTTCGGATCAGCCGTCCAATTCCATTGGTGGCCAGCATCATTTGACGATGATGGATAACGGCATATTTTTCGATCAGGTGGAAACCCGATTGTTTAAATATATTGTGGAATATGGAACGGTTTATGAGCAGAGCGCCAGCTTTTCGGTGACCACGCAGGCATCGGTTGATGCGGCCAATCTGGCCACCGCCATAAATAGCGCCCAAAGCGATCTGGAATGGGGGCTGAATAATTACTTCCAGCAAAAACTAACCGGCCATTTGCATCAGGCAGGTTTTAGTCAAATCAGCCAGATTTCTATCCATCAAGCCTATGAAGATGAGGCAGAAGAAGACCTTGCCGAATTTCTGGAGCAAAGGATATTTTTTCATAAAGAAGATATGGCTGGCCATTTCGAGGTGCTGGCCAAGGTAAAACAGGCCGCCGAGGCAGGAAAGGGTAAAATCTGGTCTGCAACCGGCGAAGTCCATCATACCTCTTTGAAAAACGGGCGCGAGAATAAGGGCTTTTCCAGCCGCCTGAATTATGATTGGCACTTGCATAAAAAAATCGCCCACCGCGCCCATATCGGGCTGGAAACATCCGGCGAGCAAGGCGGCTATGCGTTTCAATTGCGATCGCAAACCGATAGTATCAGCGCTGGATACGGGCTGTCCTATCAATGGGGTGAAAATTTGTTTGCCAGCCTGCATGGGACAGGCTGGTATAGCCTGACCCGATCAAAATATACGCGCAGCGCTGTATCTGCCAAAGCCAATATCAAAACGGCTGGCGGTTCTGTTTCTGCGCGTATGCAAGGCAGTTATCAGCTTTCCGCCGATAGCTGGCTGGATTTAATGGTTGCCTATATCCGCGCCAGAGAAGCGATACAGGATAAGCGCATTTTTATTACCAGCCCGGGCTATCAATCGCTCAACCATATTTTCCTGTCCGAGCCGGAAACCATTCGCCTCAGCCTGGAGCCTGTATGGCGGATAATTTTGCCGCCTGATGATAATAATTCGCTAAATCAGCTGAAAGTAATGCCCAATTATCGGTGCGAGAAGATGAAGGCTCATAGCCTGTCGCGCAAATGCAACAAGGGCATTCGTATTGATTTTGAGGTGCGCGCAGAAAATGATGAGAATATTGCCCGCCTCTATTATGATTTTGAAGATTTGGCAAATGGGCCTGCTTATGAATATGGCATGGCCCTGGATGTAAAATTCTAATTCCCTGAACAGCTTAGTACGGCTTCGACCAGTGAGGGGGTATCCAGACGAAAATGGCGATACAGATCGCCAATACTGCCTGTTTGCCCAAAATGCTCGACCCCGTGCGAGAGGGTGCGCATCCCGCGTACCCCGCCAATCCAGGACAGGGTAGCCGGATGCCCGTCAATCACCGTCAGTAACAGGGCATGGCGCGGTACATCTGCCAATAGCTGTTCAATATGGCTGGTGGCACCTGGATGGCCATCTGTGCGGTCTTGCCGGGCAGCTGTCCAGCCAGCATTTAGCCGGTCTGCCGAGGTAATAGCCAGCACGCCAATATCGCGCCGATGGGCAGCCAGCTCGCCGGCAGCGGCAAGGGCTTGCTCTGCAACCACCCCCTGATAGGCGATGACAAGCTCGCAATTGGGCCCTGGTTTGCGCCACCAATAGCCGCCGGCGATAATATCCTCAGCCAAAGCAGGACGCATCTCGCGCACAGGCTGTTCCAGCGGGCTGGTGGTCAGGCGCAAATACACCGACCCACCTGTTTGTTCGCGCTGCCAGCCATTAGCCTCAATAATCGTTTCCGTGCCGCGTTGCAGGTAATCAAAAGACCAGCCCATAATCACGGCCAGCTCATCCGCAAAGGCAGGCTCGAAAGAAGCAAGCCCATCCTGGCTCATACCGATCAGAGGCGTGCCAACCGATTGATGCGCGCCGCCTTCTGGTGCCAGCGTTACCCCTGAAGGCGTGCCGACAATCATAAAGCGGGCATCCTGATAACAGGCATAATTCAGCGCATCCAGCCCGCGCACCACAAACGGGTCATAAACTGTACCGATGGGGATCAAGCGCTTGCCAAACAGGCTGTGTGACAGCCCGGAAGCCGCCAATGCCAGAAACAAGTTCATTTCTGCAATGCCCAGCTCCAGATGCTGGCCAGATGGGTCAAATTCCCATTTTGCGGTAGAGGGAATAGCCTGATTGCGAAACACATCTTCTTTACCTTCACGGGCAAATAGTTTTTTACGGTTAATCCAGGGGCCAAGGCTGGTCGTGCCGGACACATCCGGGCTGATGGTGATGATCCGCTCGGACAGGGGGGTGTTATCGCGGGCCAGACTATCCAGCATCTTGCCAAAGGCAAATTGGGTAGAAATACGCTTGTCCTGCGGTGCGGTAATGTCCGGGTGCGGGATAAAATCATCCTTCAAACGCCTGTTTTTGCGATGGAAAAATGGGCGGCTGTCAATGTAGTTTTTCAAGGCCTGTGCATCCGGAACCGCCTCAAATGCTTCCCATTCATGCCCCTGTCGAACCCCCATCTGTTCTTGCCAGCTGGCCATTTGTTCCGGGGTCATCAACCCGCCATGATTATCCTTATGACCGGCAATAGGCGTGCCCCACCCCTTGATGGTATAGGCAAGGAAGCAGACCGGGCGTTCATGGACGATAGCGGTAAATTCAGCGGCCATAGTGGATACACAATTGCCGCCGAGATTTTCCATTAATTCTGCAAGTTCTGTATCGCTGCGCCTGTCCAGCAGGGCAGACACATCACCCTGATCGCCCAAATCCTGCATCAGCCTTTCGCGCCATCTTGCCCCGCCCATATAAACAAGGGCAGAATAATCCTGATTGGGACAGGCATCTATCCAGCCTTGCAATTTATCCCCGCCCGGCTCGGCAAAGGCAGCGCGTTGCAGGCGGCCATATTTTACCCGCACCACCTGCCAGCCAAAGGCTTCGAAGATTTTTTCTGCCCGCTCCCATAATCCTTCATGGATAATGCCATCCAGCGATTGCCGATTATAATCGATTATCCACCAGACATTTTGCAGATTATGTTTCCATCCCTCTTGCAAACATTCATAAATATTGCCGTCATCCAGCTCGGCATCGCCCATCAGCGCGACCATCCGCCCGGTTTGAAGGTCTGTTCCCCATTTTTTGTGCGAGATATAATCCTGAATAAGCGAGGCAAAGCTGGTAATGGCCACGCCTAGCCCAACCGAGCCGGTAGAAAAATCCACATCATCCACATCCTTGGTGCGCGAGGGATAGGATTGCACGCCCCCATAGCCGCGAAATTTTTTCATCCTTTCCACATCCAGATTGCCAGCCAAATATTGCATGGCATGAAAAATCGG
>JAURQT010000137.1 GCA_030835985.1 Alphaproteobacteria bacterium | reverse complement strand
GGCCGGCCGATATTGTGGAAACAGCTGAAGCCTGGCAAATAGGGTTAAATGCCACAAAGACCCCTTCTGTTCTGGCCTTGAGCCGGCAGGGCCTGCCCCAGCTGCGCCTGGGCGATGCGGTAATGGAAAATAAATCCATGCGCGGCGGCTATATCCTGAACGAGGCAAGCGATACGCCCCGGATTGTGCTGATGGCGACCGGATCTGAGGTAATGATAGCCGAAGAAGCCCGCCTGGAACTGGAAGCACAAGGCCATCCTACCCGCCTGGTATCTGTGCCATGTATGGAATTATTGCTGGCTCAGGATGCGGCCTATCGCCAGAGCTTGCTGGGGGAGGCCAAATCCGTGGTGGTGGTCGAGGCCGGTATCGAAATGGGCTGGGCCAGTGTTGCCGGGCCTGATTTCAGCTTTATCGGCATGAACAGCTTTGGGGCCTCTGCCCCGGCCGCAGAGTTATTCCGCCATTTCGGCATTACCAAAGAAGCGGTTATCGCCGCCGCGCTGGCAAAGCTGAAATGATTTCTTTAGCGATGCGTACCCTTTACACAAAGGGGGATGAAAGCAAAAAAGGAAGGTATATAGATGAAAACACGTGTTGCCATTAACGGCTTTGGCCGCATTGGAAGACTGGTTTTACGCGCGCTGGTCGAACAAAAGCGCGATGATATCGAGGTTGTTTTGCTGAACTCTCCGGGTGCAACCGAAATTATGGCGCATCTGCTGGAATTTGATTCAACACATGGCAAATTTGCCTCGCCTATCACCTTTGATGAAGACTGGATGGATGTTGGCACGGGCCGGATCAGCGTCACCCACGAGCGTGACCCTGCTTTGTTGCCGCATGGCGCACTGGATGTGGATGTGGTGCTGGAATGTTCCGGCCATTTCAACAGCCGCGAGAAATCTTCTGCCCATCTATCCGCCGGAGCAAAAAAAGTACTGGTGTCTGCCCCCGCATCCGGGGCAGATTTCACCGTTGTTTACGGGGTCAATCATGAACATATTCGCAAAGACCATATGATTGTGTCCAATGCGTCCTGTACCACCAATTGTCTGGCGCCCATGGCAAAGGTGATGAATGACAGCTTTGGTCTGATCTCTGGCAATATGACCACTATTCACGCCTATACAGGCGATCAGAATATTCTGGATAATTCGCATAAAGATTTGCGCCGTGCGCGTTCTGGTGCGCGCTCTATTGTGCCGACCACTACCGGGGCGGCCAAGGCGGTCGGGCTGGTATTGCCGGAACTGGATGGCAAGCTGGATGGCTCTGCTGTACGGGTGCCAACCGAAAATGTGTCTGTGGTGGATTTGCATTTCTATTCGAAAAAGGAATGTGATGTTGCCAGTGTCAATGCGGCGCTGACAGCGGCGGCAAACGGGCCAATGAAAGGGGTGATGCGGGTCAATACATTGCCTCTGGTATCGATTGATTTTAACCATGACAGCCATTCCTGTGTGGCCGATTTAACCCAAACACAGGTACAAGCAGATCGCTTTGTACGGATTATGGGCTGGTATGATAATGAATGGGGTTTTGCTAATCGTATGCTGGACACCACCGCCTATATGGCCAGCCTCAGCTAGGCAAAAGGAAGAAATGAAATGAAACTGAACGGAAATGCTATTCGCCCGGGCAATGTGATCGAACATAAATCACGTTTATGGGTGGCGGTAAAAACCAGCCATGTGAAGCCTGGCAAGGGCGGGGCATTTGCCCAGATTGAGCTGCGCGATATTCGCGATGGGACAAAATTAAATGAACGGTTTCGGGCAACTGAATCAGTTGAGCGCGTCATTCTGGATGAAGCAACCTGCACCTATCTCTATGCCGAGGGGGATACCCATATTTTCATGCATGGCGAGACCTTTGAGCAGTTCAGCATTGCCGAGGATATGATAGGCGAGACAGCCGTATTCCTGCAAGATGGTATGAGCGTGACCTTGCAAAGCCATGAGGGCGAGCCGATTTCCATCACCCTGCCAGAACAGGTCGTTCTGACCGTGGTAGAGGCCGATGCGGTTATCAAGGGCCAGACAGCCTCTTCTTCTTACAAGCCTGCGGTGGTGGATAATGGCGAGCGGATTATGGTTCCCCCGCATATCGAGGTTGGCACACGCATTGTCGTGCGCACCGAAGATAAAACCTATCTTGAACGGGCAAAGGATTAATCAGATATGGCTGGCCGTTCTGCACTTATAAATGTGATGCATAAAGCAAGTGTTGTTGCCTCGCGGCGCATGATGCGTGATTTTGGCGAGGTGGAAAATCTGCAGGTTACCCGCAAAGGGGCAGCAGATTTTGTCTCTCAGGCAGATATCGCAGCAGAACGCACTATTCAAGAGGAGCTGCAAAAGGCGCGCCCGGACTGGGGCTTTATCATGGAAGAGGCAGGCGAGGTAGCGCCAGCCGATAAAGATGCGCCTTGCTGGATCATTGACCCGATTGATGGCACAACAAATTTTCTGCATGGTATTCCGCATTTTGCCATTTCCATTGCCGTGCGCGATAAGGGAAAAATGATCGCTGGCACGATTTATGACCCCTGCCGGCATGAATTTTATTTTGCCGAGGCTGGCAAGGGCGCGTTTTTAAATGACAGGCGCATCCGGGTATCTGGCCGGCGGGCGATGTCAGACTGCCTGTTTGCCACAGGTATCCCGTTTTTAGGGCGCGGCACAGCCGAAACAGATGCTAAATTCCTAAAAGAGATGAACGCTGTGATGCAATCCTCTTCCGGGGTACGCCGCTTTGGCTCTGCTGCGCTGGATCTCGCCTTTGTGGCGGCTGGCCGTTATGACGGTTTTTGGGAACGCGGCCTCAGCTTGTGGGATATCGCTGCCGGCATTTTGCTGGTCAGGGAAGCTGGCGGGCTGGTATCTGATTTCGCCTCGCGCGACAAGGCACTGGAAACAGGCGATGTGGTGGCCTGTAACGGGGCGATGCATGCCAGCTTGCTGAAAACATTACGCGGTGCCACAGCCTAGCCCCTTCTGCCCGCTCTTTTTAATGTGTGTGTGTGTTCTGCCTCTAAAATAAATTGACAGCTTCCATAGTCTTGCCATGATTGGCTGGCATGATCTAGCATCGAATGCGAGAAGTGTCAGAAAAAAGAGGCAGGATGGCTATGAAATCGCGTATGACAGATCCCCGTACCTATCTTATTCGGATGGCCGTAATTCTGGCAATAACAGCGGTTATTATCGGCTTGTTATGGCCACAGCTGGCCCGTGCCTTTGCTGGCAATATCGCGCTTAACAGTGTCATTGTGGCCACTGCTTTAATCGGCGTGGCCTTTATTTTCCGCCAGACCTTGCGGCTTGTCCCTGAGGCTAAATGGCTAGGCCAGATACAAAAAACCAACACGATCAATCCATCTGCACCGCGCCCTGTCCTGCTGGCAACCGTTTATGCCATGCTGGCAGATGCCAGCACGGACAGGCATTTATCGGCGCTTTCCTTGCGCTCGGTTCTGGATGGGGTGGCAGCACGCCTGGATGAAGGGCGCGAGATTTCACGCTATTTCATCGGCCTGCTAGTCTTTTTGGGATTGCTGGGCACGTTCTGGGGATTGTTGCAAACCATCAGCTCGGTCAGCAATGTGGTCAGTGGTCTGAATATCAGCAATCTTGATTTTGAACTGATGATGCAGCAATTGCGCACCGGTCTGGAAGCCCCTCTGGACGGGATGGCAACGGCTTTTTCCTCCTCTCTGTTTGGACTTGGTGCCAGCCTGGTTCTGGGCTTTCTTGACCTGCAATTGGGACAGGCTATGGGTCGGTTTTTCAACGAGGTAGAAGATTGGTTATCTGCCTTTGCCCGTTACAGCGATGCCGGTTCTGGTGCTTCCTCTGCTGGCCAACAAGCCCTTGCCCACGGCCTCAGCGAAGAGGGCGCGCGTGCTATGATCACCCTGGCAGAGGCGATAAAGGATGCCGAGATAGACAGGCAAAACCAGTTACAGCAAATCATCCAGATGAATGCCCAGCTTTCGATGCTGAATGAGCAAATGGCAGATGATAAGCGTACCAGAGATATGCTGGGGCTGTTAAATGCCCGTATTGAACAGCTTACCCAGGCTCTTGCCCAGCAATCCGAACGCCAGCAAGAGACCATCTCAAGCGAAATGCGCGCGCTGTCCAAAGCCATCACAAAGCTGGCATCCGCCAAACATACAGATTAATAAAGGCAGACTGAATGGCACTTTCCCGTCTAGGCATCCGCAACAGACCTGGTGATTTTACCTGGCCCGGCTTTGTCGATGCGCTAGCCAGCTTGCTGATGGTGTTTGTGTTTGTGCTGATGGTATTTGTGCTGATACAGGCGAATTTGGCCTATCGGCTATCTGGCCAGGATGCCAGCCTGTCTGCCTTGCGCCAGGAACTTGCCCAGCTGGGCGAGCTATTATCGCTGGAACGCGAGGCAGGATCGGTGCTTTCAGCTGATCTGGCCAGAACCTCTGCCCAGCTGGCCATTGCAGAAGAGCAAAATAACAGCCTGACCGCGCAATTAGAACAATTAACCCGCCAGCTGGCCAGTGAAAGTGCTGATAAACGCCGACTGCAAGCGGATCTGGATGCCGAAAAAGCCGCGCTGGCAGACCTTCAGGCTCGCAACCTTGCCCGCACCAAAGCCTTTGAAGAACAGCTCAGCCAAACCAGTCAGCGTCTGGCCGCGCAAACACAAAGCCTTAGCCAGCAGACAAAGCGTGCCGATACAGCCAGTGCAGAGGTGGCACGGCTCACACTGGCAATGGAATCCCTGCGCTCGGAATTATCGCGGCTACGCGCCTTGCTGGCGGAACGGGAAAAACAGGCCGAAGACGATAAAATCGCTATCGCCAATTTAGGCAAGGCGCTCAATAGTGCGCTGGCAAACAAGGTACAGGAATTGCGCCGTTTCCGTTCCGAGTTTTTTGGCCGGCTGCGCGATGTGCTGGAAGGGCGCAGTGATGTAAAAATTGTCGGGGACAGATTTGTTTTTCAATCCGAAGTGTTATTTGCCCCGGGTCAGGCCAGCATCGGCGAAGAGGGACAGAAACAGCTGGCGCAAATCGCTGCCGCCCTGACCGAAATCATCCGGGAAATTCCCGAAGATATACCCTGGATATTGCAAATTGATGGCCATACAGATGATGTGCCTGTCTCTGGGTTCTATGCCGATAATTGGGATTTATCGACCGAACGCGCTCTATCGGTGGTGCGCTTTATGATAAGGGAAGGTGTACCTGCCTCGCGGCTATCTGCCTCTGGCTATGGCGAGTTTCAGCCTATCGCCACTGGCAATACTATTGCAGACAGGCAAAAAAACAGACGTATCGAGCTAAAACTTACCCAGCGGGTAAAATCCGAATAACCCTCTTATTTCCAGCTTGACTCTAAAGATTAAACCCCGCCACCCTCTCTCTCTTTTTTAGAGTTCATGCGCGTTCATCGGGGATAGAGATGATAGCTGGATATAGGCGGCATCTGTTGTTGCTGATTTGGGTATGTGCGGCTTTGCCAGCTATGACAGCCGAAATTTCCTTTGAATATGCCGCCAGTACGTCTGCCCCGGATAGCGCCATACTGAACCAATATTTTTCTGCCAGCCTGGCCAATGGCGACCAGCAAGCCCGGGTTATGGCGGAGCGCAAACTGCTAGCAGATTTACGCCAAACCATCCCCGACACAGCTATTGAAGAGCCGCCAGACAAAGAGATATCCCAAATCCCGCTTTCGTTGCGTCCGGCGGGCCAGACACGCCCGGAAAATATGGAATTCTTTGCAACTCTGGATATGGAATATGCCTCTGGATATCTTTATGTAGCGGTTGGCAACTCGTCCCTGATAGTCCAGAGCCGCCCCAGGCTGGAAGTTTTCAGGGATGAATTTTTCTATAGCCTTATTTTGAGCACCAGCTATCTTGACCCCTATGTCATGGAGGCTGGAAATTTCAGCTGGCCTGTGTCACTGGATATAGCCGGATTTGCGGGTAGCAAGCTGGTGATGGAGGTGAATAGCGCCCCTGCCCGCGCCGCACTGGATAGCCGGTCGGGTATTTTTGAACTTAACGCACAGGGCAAAACCCTGGAAGGGAGCGCCTTCAGCCTTGTGCTATCGGGCAGTCTTAAACCAGACGAGAGGCGCACATTCAGCGCGATTGACCCGCAATTATCCCTGCAACTGGGCACGGGCAAAGAACAGCGTTCAGATGCAGACCTTACCATTATCCTGCCCGGCAATGGCGATAGCGATATCGCTGGCCAGTTTCATAATTTCAGGACAGATGAGAATGCCAGCGATAAAATGCTGGTCATTGGTCAATTTTCCAGCGCGCCACAACCGGGCAAATAACCCGCCCCCTATTCCGTGATGGCAGAGGTGCGAAATTGCTGGGCAGCAAGCTGTTGATAAAGCGGCGAGCTTTTCATCAAATTATCATGTGTGCCAGTGGCGATAATCTGCCCCCTATCCATCAGCAAAATCATATTGGCATCCATAATGGTGGACAAACGATGGGCAATCACCAGGCTGGTGCGCCCGACCATCAAACGCGCAAGCGCTTCCTGAATAGCCTTTTCACTGACACTATCCAGGGCGCTGGTCGCTTCATCCAGAAGCAGAATATCGGGATTGCACAATATTGCCCGGGCAATAGCGATGCGCTGGCGCTGGCCACCGGACAGGCGCACCCCTTTTTCGCCCACCAGCGTATCATAGCCCCCCGCAAGCTCGCTAATAAAGCTATCGGCCTCGGCCTGTTTGGCGGCGGCGATAATTTCCTCACGGCTGGCATCGGGGCGCGAAAAGGCAATATTTTCTGCCAGGCTGGCGGAAAAGAGCGCAGGGTCTTGCGGGACAATCGCGATATGCCGGCGAATATCGGCAAGCCGCATCTGGCCAAGCGGTATATCATTGAGCAATATCTGTCCGGCCGCTGGCTCATAAAAGCCAAGCAACAGATGAAACAGGGTCGATTTCCCCGCGCCGCTTGGCCCCACAATGGCCAGTTTACTGCCCTTATCTGCGGTAAATTCCACCCCCTTCAGAGCAGGGACATCGCCCCGGCTTGGATAGGCAAAATCCACGTTATCAAAACAGATTTGCACGCCCTTATCGGCGGCTATCGGGTGCGGCTGGCCAGGGTCTGAGCGGCGCAAGGGCTGGCCTAGCAATTGGGCAATTCTGTCAGCTGCCCCGGCGGCGCGTTGCAGCTCGCCGCCCAGCTCGGAAAGCGTGCCAGTAGAAGAGGCAACAATAAAGGCATAAAAAACAAAGGCAGAGAGATCGCCTGCACTAATCTTTCCGGCCAGCAAATCGCGCCCGCCCACCCACAGGATCAGGGTCACGCCGCTG
>JAURQT010000136.1 GCA_030835985.1 Alphaproteobacteria bacterium | reverse complement strand
TTGGCCTAAGCGAAGCGATAGAGGCAGGCTATAAAGGGTTGGCCCCAACCCCGGAAGCCCTTGCCCAGCCACGCTGGGGCGTGACCGATAGTGAAATCCCGATGCTGCCGCAAACTGCCAGAGGGGTTTTGTTTGATAATAGCGCCGATCAGGCCAGAAAAATTGCCGCAGATTTTCTGAAAATACGCAATCTGCCAGATGGCGCGGCTACTATTATTGCCAGTGTAAAAGCGGATATTGAAAGCCTCAAACAGGCGGATAAAAATTATAGCGGCACAGAAGAGGATTTAGCCAGCCGCAAAGCCTATCTAAAAGCGGTGGAGCGTATTTTTAAACGGCTGGATGATGGCACAATTTTCCCCTCTGCCTCTATGGCACAGATTAATCTGGATATCGCCCAAATCCAGGACAGCGTAAAATCACAAACAACCTCTTTGCGGGTAATTGATGCGCTGTTTTTGCCAGGCGAGGGCGTTGTTAAATCGCGCACTTTATGTGTCGAGCAGGGCTCCAGCCGATGGTTGCCAAAACCGACCGATGTGGTGGCAAAATTCGCTCTATTGGCGAACCCTGATCTGGAAAATGGCGGCGGCTATAAAGGGACAGTTTTGTTCTGGTGGAAATGGCTGGAAATTGCCGATGTGGTGGATTTTCTGATCCCGGACGGGCTGATAGATACGCTGCCGGGCGATTATGGTATTCATAATGACCAGGCAGAGTTTGTTAAAACCTATAAGGATCATTTGCTGGCACTGGCGCAGGGCGATATTTATCTGGGCGTTGTGCCGATGCTGGATGGCCATATCTGGGATTCGATGTTCCGCGTGATTGTGGCGATGGCTTTTGGTGTATTGCTGGGCGTGCCGCTGGGGATATATATGGGCGTATCACGCTTTTTCAAATCCTTTTTTGACCCGCTTATTGAATTATACCGGCCGGTTCCGCCGCTGGCATGGGCGCCTTTGATCCTGACGATTTTCGGAATACAGGATGATGGTAAAATCTTCCTGCTGTTCATGGTGGCCTTTGCGATTATGGTGATTTCTGCGCGTACAGGCGCATCTGGAACCCAATTATCCAAGATACGTGCCTCTCACTCTCTGGGGGCAAGCAATAAACAGATTATCCGCCATGTGATATTGCCCAATGCCCTGCCGGAAATTCTGACCGGGGTTCGGATTTCTATCGGGGTATGCTGGGGCACATTGGTAGCCGCAGAAATGCTGGCCGGGACAACCGGTATCGGCTTTATTGAAAATGTAGCGCGCACTGTATCCGATTACGAGCTGATCTGGGTCACTATTCTGATTATGGGCTTGCTGGGGCTGTTATTTGATTTGGCCATGCGCTTTGCGATATCGGTCTTAATCCCGTGGCGCGGCAAGGGCTAGGCCAGGCGCGGCAAGGCTAGGCAAGGCCAGCAAAAAGACAGGCGTTTGCCAGGCATAAAAAGGGCTTGACCTGTAATATAAGTTGGGATCAATCTTGACAGGTGACAGCTTGTCATTTGGTTTCATCTTGACGCAGGAGCAAGCGATGGATGACGTAACAGTAAACGCTCAGGCAACCAGCCGCAGGGCAGGGGGGCGCAATGCCCGTCATAAAGCCCGCAATGCCCCGCTTGCCAAAGAGGTACAGCCTGTTCACGCTGGCCTGATGGGTGGGCAATATCGCCCCCTGACCCCTGAAAATGTATTGCGGATTGAGCAAACCGTTTATCAATTGCTGGCCGAAATAGGCCTGTCGCAAGCCCCGCAAAGCGGCATAGACTATATGACCCGTGCCGGGGCGGTGCTGGGCGATGATGGGCGGCTGCGTTTTTCGCGCGCGGTGATAGAGGATACGCTGGCAAAGGCGGCACGCCATCTGAGCGTCCATGCCAGAGACCCGCAATATGATTTGCATCTTTCCGGCACAAAGGTGCATTTTGGCACAGCCGGGGCGGCTGTTCATCTGGTGGATATAAAAGGGCATAGCTACCGCGAATCCCGTTTGCATGATATTTATGATGCTGCGCGCATTGTTCAGCAAATGGATAATATTCATTTCTTTCAGCGCCCGATGGTTGCCCGTGATATTGAAAATCCGTGCGATCTGGATCTCAACACGCTTTATGCCTGCCTTAAAGGCACAGACAAACATATTGGTACCAGCTTTACCGAGGCAGAATGTGTAGCCCCTGCCATTGCCCTTTTGCATGATATCGCCGGCGGTGAGGCGGCATGGCGGGCGCGTCCCTTTGTTTCCAACTCCAACTGTTTTGTTGTGCCGCCTATGCGCTTTGCCACCGAATCCTGTCTGGTGATGGAAGAGGTGGTGCGCGCCGGTATGCCTGTTCTGTTGCTTTCCGCTGGCCAGGCAGGGGCAACCGCACCTGCCTCTATCGCCGGGGCGGTGGCACAGGCGGTAGCCGAAGTGCTGGCAGGGCTGGTCTATGTCAATGCCATATCGCCCGGGCATCCGGCCATTGTCGGGACATGGCCATTTGTATCTGACTTGCGGACAGGGGCGATGTCTGGCGGCTCTGGCGAGCAGGGCTTGCTTACCGCCGCCTGCGCACAAATGCTGCAACATTTTGACCTGCCGGCCGGCGCGGCCTCTGGTATGGCCGATGCCAAGATGCCGGATGCCCAGTCCGGCTATGAAAAAGGTTCAACAGCTGTTATGGCCGGGCTGGCCGGGCTGAATATGGTGTATGAGGCGGCCGGAATGCACGCCTCGCTATTGGGATTTTGCCTTGAAAGTCTGGTCATAGATAATGATATGCTGGGGCAATGTTTGCGCTGTGTACGCGGCATAGAGGTAAGCGATGAGGCGCTGGATATATCGGTCTTTAAAGATGTCTGTCTGGAGGGGCCAGGCCATTATCTGGGGCACAGCCAGACCCTGTCCCTGATGCAGTCGGAATATGTTTATCCTGGCATCGCTGACCGTTCCAGCCCAAAGGAATGGGAAGAGCTGAACAAGCCTATTCTGGTTGAACAGGCCGCAGCAAAAATAGCGTCTATATTGAAAGAGGATACACAAGGGCGGTTTAGCCCGGAACTGGACGCCCATCTGCGCCGCCATCACAATATTTTATTGTGAGATGACAGGGGCAGGGCTTGGCAAGATAGGTCAAATCCGCTATCACCTTTTTAGAGATTTTTTACATATTCGGGGGATAAATTCATGGATCCAACAATCGGTTTATTTTTGGTTATCGGTTTTCCAACCTTGTTATGCGTTGGTATTTGGGCATTCGGGAAATTCTCGCAAGAGCCTAAATAAACTAACCTGTGGCAAAAGTTTTGAGCCAAAAAGGCCGCATGGGGGGCTAATCCCCAGCGGCCTTTTTCTTTGGCGGCCTTTTTCTTTGGCGCGTTTATTCTTTGGCGCGTTTATTCTGGGAGAGCGGCTGAAACAGGCCAGCGGTCGAAAAAGCCAGCATCACGCATTTATGCCTGTTTTTAATGGCGCGGACTGGGGTGAGGGCGGCATAGCCCTTTAGGGCAATTTCCGGCTGGTGGTCGGCGGTATCGGTATCTGTTTTAAGCCAGTTTTCCAGCTGATCATGCAAGACCGGCAATTCCTGCAAGTCTCTGCCGGGTACATTTTGCGCCCATAGCCCGGCACCTGCCTCGCACAAGGCGCACCCCTTTACCTCAACCTGGCAGGAAAGAATGGTGCTATCCTCTATCGCCAGAAAGGCGGTCACACGGTCGCCGCAAACAGGGTTACTGGCTGCTGCCCGATGGGTGGGGTTGGATAATTTCGGGATGTCGCGTGCCTGATGGGCAAGCGCGAGAAGCTGTTTTTGATAGAGGCTTTCCAAAGCGGGCGCACTCCTTCAAGGCCACAGCAAAGCAAAACAGGGATAAGCGCCTGTCCCCGCCTATTCCAGGAATAACAGCATATATACCGCGCCGCAAGCAACCGCATAGGTCAGCAAAACCGCCCAGTGCAAGCTGTGATATTCGTTTTCTTCTGGCACACCTGCTGGTAATTTTTTATCCGATGCCATTTTTTCCCCCATTCAGGATCAGATCGATTTGTCTTGTTAAAAAAATATATCGAAAAGAAAAGCGGCTGACAAGTTATCTGCCAGCCGCCCGGATAATTTACTGCATCTTTTTCACGCCGATGATTTTGGCGACACCAATCGACAGGAACACTGCACCAAAGGAGAACAGCGCGCCCATTTTGGCCGCATCCTGTACCTCGCCCGGGGCAAAGGCCACCGCCGAGATAAACAGCGATACGGTAAAGCCAATCGCGGCCACAAAGCCGATAATCAGCAAGTCTATTACCCGCATACCCTGTGGCAGGCCAAGCCGGAACACAACAGCCGCGAGCGCCCCCATCAGAAGAACACCAATAGGCTTGCCCACAATCAGCCCGGCCAGAACCAGCCATGTCGCATCGCCAATGGCCGAGAACACCACCCCTGCATTGGCAAACCCGAATAACAGCAGAATAAATTCCACCGGCATTTTCAAGGCATGCTCGGTATCGTTCAGCAAATCATGCTCATATTGTTCATCCTCGCCGAAAATGCCGAAATCATGGTCGGCATGGGGCAGGGTAACGACCACTGGTAACAGCCCCAGAGCCGGATGGATGCCTGCCTGGGCAAAACCATACCAGCTGGCAATACCCGCAATCGCATAGGGCCATACGCCAAAACGTTCCCGTATTTTTGTGCTGACCGGACGGTCATCATCGCCATTATCCATTTTGCGCGGTAAAAAGTTAAAGAGCAGATAAACGACCAAAGCAGCCCCGAAAGACAGCAGTAGCCATTCCAGATTTAATTCGCCCTGCGGATAGAAAATCGCCAGAATAATTAGCCCCGCCGCATCATCTGCGATGGCCAGCAATAGCAAAAACCCGACAGCAGGGTGCTTTGCGCCAAAAATAATCCGGCCTACCAGATAGGAAAAAGCAATATCGGTGGCCGTTGGAATAGCCCAGCCATTCGCCAGAATAGCAAATTTGCCAACCATAAATGCACCCAGCAAATAAACCGATACAGGCCCTATCATACCGCCGGCGGTAGCGATCAACGGGGTCAGCGCTTTTTTACCGCGCAAAGAGCCATCTTTGAGCGCGACCGCTTCCCACACCTCTTTGCCCGCCATCGCAAAAAACAGTGCCATCAACATATCATTTATCAGATAATGCAAAGTCAGGGTTCTATGCCCGTCATGCAAATGCCCAATGGGTGCATGATCCCAAATGACAAATTCGACAATATGGTGATAGCTATCATAATGAATATTTGCCCAAATCAGCGCAGATGCTGCGCCAAAAATCAGCAAAACAGAATATTCCTGAATAAAATTCCAGGTCTGATTATTGTTTGTTGACATAATATTTCCTGACTTTCCTAGCTTATGCTTGTCATATATCAGAGGCAGAAAACCACTTCCCCCCTTGTGGTAACTTGCTCATAATGCCAAAAATTCACTGGAATTCAATATATACTGGCCTTTTTTAGGTAAAAATTTATAAGCGAAACATGATGATTTGTTTTTTAGGTTCCGATATTTTCCGTGGTTCTGTTTATGGCAAAGGCCATCCTTTGAATATTGCGCGGGTCTGGCCGGTTATTGATATCTGCCAGGCTCTGGGCTGGATAGAGGATGGGGAGTATCGCTCTATTGCGCCCGCCCGGCCAGAGGCCTTGCAGCTTTTTCATACAGCAGACTATGTCCAGGCACTGCAAGAAGCAGAGGCAGAACAAAGGCTCTGTTATCAGAAAATGCAGCGTCACCGAATTGGGCTGGATAATAATCCGATATTTGCGCAAATCTATCGCCGTCCGGCAACCGCCGCCGCCGCCAGTATGCATGGGGCAAATTTGTTACTGGCAGGGGATATGCAAACTGTCTTTAACCCTGCTGGTGGCACCCATCATGGGATGCCGGACAGGGCAAATGGCTTTTGTTTTGTAAATGATCCGGCATTGGCTATCCTGACCTTGCTAGAGGGCGGGGCAAGCAGAGTGGCCTATATCGATATTGATGCCCATCATGCAGATGGGGTAGAGGCCCATTTATCGTCTGACCCGCGCGTTAAATTATGGTCTGTGCATGAAGAAAATCGCTGGCCGCGCACAGGTCTGGCAGGGGATACAGGGGGCGGCCAGGCGCGCAACTTCCCGCTTGCCAGGGGGGCAGGAAATACAGCATTGCTGGAAATCCTTAATCAGCATATTTTGCCAGATATCCGACAATTCAGCCCGGAATTTATTGTCTTGCAGGCGGGATGTGACGGGCTGATAGATGATCCGCAATCCGGGCTGGCCTATACCAACAAGGGCTATTGGCAGGCGATAGAACAGATATTGGCGTTGCATCTCCCGGCATTGGTTCTTGGGGGCGGGGGATATAACCCCTTTACAACTGCCCGGGCCTGGGCCGGTATCTGGGGGCTGATAAAGGGCAAAAACCCCTATCAGACAAAGGCAAATGAAGGGGTTCATGCTATCTTATCCAGCCTGGAATGGCAGCACCGCCGCGCCCGCACTATTCCGGTACATTGGACAGAACAGCTCTTTGATGAAATGCTTTAATATGTCCGTTCGAAAAATGCTCATTTCCTGTTTGATGCTGTTCGGCCTGTTGCTGTTCAGCCCGATGCCGGCTTTATCTGAAACTGCTGAACAGACAGAAAAGATAGAGGTGCAGATTATCACTGATAAGGGGATGGAATATTCTTTCCAGCTGGAGCTGGCACATACACCCAAATCGCGGGCAGAAGGGCTGATGCATCGCCAGAATCTGTCAGAAAATGGCGGTATGCTCTTTATCTGGCCAGAAACGGCCACGCGGCTATTCTGGATGAAAAACACGCCTGTCTCGCTGGATATATTGTTTTTTGACCAGGCAGGGCGGCTGGTTTACCTCCACCCTTCTGCCACCCCTTATTCGCTGCAGACCATCTCATCGCTTCAGCCGGTAGCATATGTGGTGGAAATAAAGGGCGGCTATGCCCGGCAGCACACCATAGAAGCAGGGGCTTATCTGAAAATCATCACCGATATACCGCCTGCGGAATAAAACAGCAGCAGAAGTGCCATCACCGCCATCGAAAAACAGGGCAAGGGGGGCGAGTTTTTTAATATCTGGTAAAATTAGGGCTTGATATCGCCCCTGATGTGGGTGTAAACAGGCGCTGTCGGAGTGTAGCGCAGCCTGGTAGCGCATCTGGTTTGGGACCAGAGGGCCGGGAGTTCGAATCTCTCCACTCCGACCATTTCTCTAAAAATATGGCGCACGCGCAGGCATAGCTTCCTGCCTTTTGTTTTTTTAAAAGCGCTATTGCGGCTTGTTTTTCGATATATTTTTAGATAATTTAAGGCTGTCTGAACAGGGCGAATATGCGCCGTATAACCAGCAGTTTTTACCGATAGGCAGGGGGGGGCTTTAAGATGGTCAGAGCCAGAATTTATCAGCCAGCAAAAACGGCCATGCAGTCTGGCAGGGGCAAGACAAGGAACTGGGTGCTGGAATATCCGCGCCAGAGCGCTGCCCGGCCTGATGCCTTGATGGGCTGGCAATCTTCGGCCGATACCACCCGCCAGATTAAATTGTGCTTTCCAACCAAACAGGCGGCCATCGCCTATTGTGAAGAGCATGATATCGACTATCAGCTGGCATCTGAAAATAAGCGCAAATTGCGGGTAAAGGCCTATGCCGATAATTTTGCCTTTGGGCGGGTGGGCAGCTGGACACATTAACGCCCCCCCTCTTAATAGCTATCTTATCCGGCTTATCCGGCTTATCCGGGCTCTGGGTTCGGCGCAAAAAAGGGGGAGCAGGCAATGTTCACCAGATTGCGGGACTGGCATATCCAAAAGCTAAATTATATCCAGGAAATCACCGGCCTGAGCGCTTATCAAATGCTGTGGCTGGCCTTTATAGAAGGGGTTTTGATAGGCCTTTTTGCGGGCTGGTGGGTGTTTGGCTAACAGATAGATTACCAGAGAATTACCAGAGATTTATTGGCGATTTACCAGAACAGGCGGAAAAAGGCTTGTCATCTGCGTGTTGTAATGTCAAAAAGAAGCGCAAATTAATCTGGCTCCGTAGCTCAACTGGATAGAGCAGCTGACTTCTAATCAGCAGGTTGGGGGTTCGAGTCCTCCCGGAGTCGCCACTTTTGCTGAACTTAGGCTCAGGGAAGCTGACCTTATTTCAGTAGGTTTTCTGATAGAAACTGAAGCTATTAGAAGACTAATTATGACTACTTTCTTTGTTAACCAAAAAGACCTTTTTGACCTTAATTCTACTGTTTCAGAACCTGC